>NZ_JBSGIW010000135.1:0-14384 GCF_053605265.1 Streptomyces sp. NPDC003943
GGACGGGTGGGCACACGGGACGGCGCCCTTGCGGGCGCGTTCCGCTCCTGGGCCTACGCCGCCCACGACGGACGGCGCCTCTACGCACGGGGCGCCCGAGCCGGGGCCGGGCCGGGGGCCGGGGGCACCCGTGCGCCGTACGCCCACGCGTCCTATAACCCGGCGTCCAGCGCCCCCGCCACGTCCTCGAAGAACCGCGCGACCGCCACCCCACTAGGCGGCGTCTCCGGATTCCACGGCGCCAGCCGCGCCCCCGCCGGCACCCGGTGCGGCGGCACCGCGTTGACCCGGCTGTCGAAGAGCACCAGATCGGCACCGAGCCCGACCGCGTACTCCCAGTCCGTGGTCAGCCAGTTCGCCCCCGGCCCGGGCCCCGGGTCCACGAACCGCACTCCGAGCTCGGCGAGCCGCGCCAGCTCCGGCCAGGCGTGCGGCCGCGCCAGATGCACCTGCTCGGGGCCCGCGCCCGACAGCGCGAGCACGTTCACCGCGCCGCGCCCGGCGACAGCCCGTACCGCCGCCTCCGCGTCGGCCATCCGCACCCCCGCCCCGCCCGACGGCCCCGCCCCCAGCGCCCCCGCCAGCTCTCCGAAGCGCGCCACGATCGCCGGCAGCGACAGCTCACCGCCCACGGACAGCGCGACCAGCGGCGCGCCGAGCCGCTCCGCGAACGCCTCGTCGAGCGCGTACGGGCTCTTTCCGTCGTACGTCACGTCCACGACCAGGTCCGCGCCGCCCAGCTCCCGGATCCGCGCCGCCCCCGACTCGTCCAGGGCCCGGCCCGGCCCCAGGTACGGCACCTCCGCCGCCGCGAGCCCGCCCGCCTTGACCGGGTCGAGGAGCTCGCCGTCGTGTCCGGAGCCGTATACGGCGACGGGCCGCACGCCGAGGTCGAGCAGGGCCGCCCCGGCCCGTACGTACGCCACCACCCGCTCCGGCCGGCGCCCCGCCGTCAGGGCCGTACCCCGGTCGTCCGTGAATCCCCACGCGCCCACGTCCATGCGGCTGCTCCTCCCCGGCCGGAAATCTCCGTCTCCGACACCTTGGGACGGTTCCGGGGCCCGCACAAGAGGGCCTCGGGAGGCCCGGCCCCCTGCCGAAAGACCCCCAGGGTGGTGTTAACTGAACGAGTCGGGAGGAAGCAGTAGGAATCGTCTCGCGCCCCCGGAGTCAGCCATGACCTTGCCCGGCCAGTTCTCGGACCCTCGTGTGCTCACCCTCTTCGGCCTGCTGGCCGTCTCCGTCACCGTGTGGGTGGCCCTGGGCCTGCGTGCCCGCACCCGTCGTAAGAGGGCCGGCGCCCCGCTGGAGCGCGTCTGGCACCCGCAGGAGTCGGTCGCCCTCACCCCGGCCGAGGAGCGGGCCTTCGGCCAGGTCGTCTCGCGCCTGTCGCCGGGCTCGACGAACCGCCTGCGCTGACGGCTCGACGGCTTGAAGAGGCCCGCCGGAGCAGCGACCATGCGGCACATGACCGCCGAAGAAGCCGCCCCGGGAACCGCCTCAAGAACCGCCGCGGGCCCCGGCGCGGAAATCGGCTCGAAAACCGGCGCGGAAACCGGCCCGGAAACCGGTCCCGGCCCGCGCCGCGACACCCGGGGCATCGTGGACGCCGCCGAGCTGATGGCCCGCGTCCGCTTCCGCCGCCACCTCCCGGCGCCGGGGCTCCGCCCGTATCTGGAGCACTACTGGCTGATCGACTGGGATCTGACCGAGCCCTACGCGTCCCATCTCGTCCCGCACCCGTCGGTGAACGTCGTCTTCGAGCGCTCTTCCGAGACAGGGGACTCGGCGGTCGTCTCGGGCATCGGCCTCGAACTCTTCACGAAGAAGCTGGCCGGCACGGGCCGGGTCTGCGGCGTGCAGTTCCGCCCGGGCGGCTTCCGCCCCTTCGCGCCCGCGCTGCCGGTCTCGCACTGGACGGGCCGGATCGCGCCGCTCGCCGAGGCGTTCCCGGACCCCGACGTGGGGCCGGATCCGGCGCGCGTGCTCGCGCCCGCCGACGACCGCGCGCGCGTGGCGGCGCTCGACGCGTTCCTGCTGGCCCACGGCCCCGCCCCCGACCCGGCCGCCGAGCAGGCGATGGCCCTGGTCGACCTGATCCGCACGGACCGCACGGTCCGCCGCGTCTCCGCCCTCGCCCGCACCGCCGGTCTGTCCGCGCGCTCGCTCCAGCGCCTGTTCGCCTCCCACGTGGGCGTCGGCCCCAAGTGGGTCATCCTCCGCTACCGCATCCACGAGGCCCTGGAACGCGCCGACTCGTCCGCCTCGCCGGCCACTCCGCCGGACTGGTCCCGACTCGCCGCCGAACTGGGATACAGCGACCAGGCCCACCTCGTACGGGACTTCACGGCGACGGTCGGGGTGCCGCCGACCGCGTACGCGCGGGCGTTGTCAGACCCGTGACCTAGGGTGCGGCCATGGAGACCACACGCACCTCCGTACGCCTCGAACCCTGGTCCGAGGGCGACTTCGAGCTCCTCCGGGCCATGAACGCGCCGGAGCTGATGACCCATCTGGGCGGCCCCGAGACCGACGAACAGCTCGTCGCCCGCCAGCAGCGGTACGAGAAGGTGGCCGCCGACGCCGAGCGGCCCGGCTGCATGTTCCGGATCGTCGTGCTGCCGGAGGGCATAGCGGCCGGCGCCATCGGCTTCTGGGAGTCCGAGATGGACGGCGAGCCCGTCTACGAGACGGGCTGGACGGTCCTGCCCGGCTTCCAGGGCCGGGGCGTGGCCACGGCCGCCACCCGCGCGGTGGTGGAACGGGCCCGCGCCGAGGGCCGGTTCCGCCATCTGCACGCCATCCCCGCGACGGAGAACGGGCCGTCGAACGCGGTGTGCCGCAAGGCGGGCTTCACCCTCCTCGGCGAGGAGGACCTGGAGTACCCGCCGGGCCGCCCGATGCGCTGCAACAACTGGCGCTTCGACCTCGCTACGGCGCCGGAGGACGGAGTTCGCGGCTGAAGTTGAAGGCCACGATGTCGAAGCGCTCGCGCAGATAGAAGCGGTGCGCTCCGGTCCGGTGCGTCCCGGAGTCCAGGTTGAGCTCGTGACACCCGGCCGCACGGGCGCGCCCCTCAAGGTGGGCGATCAGCGCACGCCCCACTCCGGTGGAGCGTGCGGTCTCCCGCGTCACCAGATCGTCCACGTACAGCGACCTCAGCGAACTGGTGTTGACGACGATCCGCCACCCGGCCACACCCACGCACTGTCCGTCGTCCGCGTACCCGGCGGTGAAGCGCAGCCCCTGGCCGTACCCCTCGGCGTACACGTCCCGGAACAGCTCGGACGTGAGATGCGGACGCAGCTCACGCAGCACCGGCAGAAGCCCGGTCTCCAGACGGGGATCGCCGGGCTCGAGGTCGATGATCTTCATACGTGGACGGTATCGCGGGACGGCTCACGGGCGGAGGTCTCGGCGGAAGGTCCGGGCGGGAGGCGCGGGGGCTACCGGTCTGGGGCTGCGGGGGCCTACCTGGCGGCGGCGGGCGACCCGGAGGGCGCTGGGCGCCCCACCCCACCCCGAAATCCCTGGCCGCGCCTCCGCACGCGGTGACATCCTGTCCCCGTGAACGGACCGGAGATCCAGATCAGCTTCGCCCCCGGCCTGCGGCTCTTCGTCGCGGCGGAACGGCGCTCGGGGCACACCGCCGTGGCCACCGACGGCGCCTCGTCGCTCGGACATGTGGTGGAGTCGCTGGGCGTGCCGCTCACGGAGGCCGGGCGACTGCTCGTGGACGGGCGGCCCGTGGACCCGTCGCACGTGCCGGCGGCCGGCGAGACGGTCGACGTGGAGGGCGTCGAGCGCCCCCAGCCGGTGCCCGGCGCGCCGCTGCGGTTCCTGCTCGACGTGCACCTGGGCACTCTCGCGCGCCGGCTCCGGCTGCTCGGCGTCGACGCCGCGTACGAGAGCGAGGACATCGGCGACCCGGCGCTCGCCGCGCGCTCCGCGCAGGAGCGGCGCGTGATGCTGTCGCGGGACCGGGGGCTGTTGCGCCGACGCGAGCTGTGGGCGGGCGCGTACATCTACAGCGACCGGCCGGACGAGCAGCTGCGCGACGTCCTGGAACGCTTCGCGCCGCCGCTCGCGCCCTGGACCCGCTGCACGGCGTGCAACGGGCCGCTGACCGACGCCGACAAGGACGCGGTGCGCGACCAGCTGGAGACGGGCACGCAGAAGTCGTACGACGTCTTCGCGCGGTGCACGGAGTGCGGCCGTGTCTACTGGCGGGGCGCCCACCACGCCCGCCTGGAGGCCATCGTCACGGACGCCGTCCGCGAGTTCGGCGGCGCGACCGCGTGAGGCGGGCCGCGCGCTAGTCGAACTCCCCGGACCTCAGCCGCTCGATCTGGGTGGCGCTCAGTTCGACCGTGCGCCGCATGTGGGTGGTCAGCAGGGCGAGTTCGGCGTCGCCGTAGGCGTCGTAGAGGTTGCCCCAGGTGCTGTTGAGGCGCCGCCAGAACGCGCCGAGCTCGGCCATCCGCTCGGGCACGGCGGCCACCATGACCCGGCGCCGGTCCTCGGCGTCCCGCTCGCGCCGGACGTAACCGGCCCGTTCGAGGCGGTCGACGAGCCGGGTGGCGGAACCGGTGGTCAGCCCGGTGAGTTCGGCGACCCGCCCGATGGTGACGGGCTCCGGCTCCAGGCTGAGCAGGTTGAGGCACTGCACGTCGGTCGGGTGCAGGTGCAGATGGTCGGCGACGGCCTGGTTGAACAGGGCGTAGGCGGCCATGTAACGGCGGGCCTCGCTGTGCAGCTCGGCCATCAGCGCGTCCCGGCGGGCGGATTTCTGCTGCGGCATGCAGAAAGTGTACGAAGCAGCGACCGCGGGACGGCGGCGTCGCCCAGCCACACCTCCGTCCCGCCCGCCGGCCCACCCCGGGTGGTCGCAGCGGCGGTCGGACCGGGCGGCAGCCCACACCGAGCGGCCGGCCCGCGCCGCCGCCGTGCCGCCGCCCCGGCGCCCCGGCGCCCCGGCGCCCCGGCGCCCCGGCGGCGCCCTACGGCGTCTCCGCCGTCAGATACCGCTGCACCGTGGGCCCCAGCCAGGCCACCACCTCTTCGCGGGACATCTCCACGGCGGGCGGCAGCCGCAGTACGTAGCGGGCGAGCGCCATGCCGATGATCTGCGAGGCGGCGAGCGCGGCCCGGCGCGGCGCCTCGGCCGGGACGGGGCAGACGCCCCGGGTGACGGGGCCCAGCTGCCGGGCGAAGATCGCCTGCACTCGTTCGGCCCCGGCGGCGTTGGTGACGCCGACCCGCAGCATGCCCGTCAGCACGTCGTCACGCTCCCAGCGCTCGAGGAAGTGCTCGACGAGGGTGGTGCCGACATGCCGGGCCGGCAGCGCGCCGAGCTCGGGTATCTCCAGCTCGATCGCGGTGGCCGCGGCGAAGAGCCCCTCCTTGTTGCCGTAGTAGCGCATGACCATCGACGGGTCGATCCCGGCGTCGCGGGCGATGGCCCGGATGGTCGCGCGCTCGTACCCGTCGGCGGCGAAGCGCTCGCGGGCGGCTTCGAGGATCGCGTGGCGGGTGACATCGGAGCGGCGTGCGGTCGTCATGTCAACAACTGTAGGCCAACAGGTGTTGACACGCCAGCGCACCAGGCCTACATTTGCCAACAAGCGTTGACCAACACCCGTTGGCCAACGAGCGTAGGCACGCAGGCATCCCTTGGAGGCAGCGATGAGCACCACGGGCACCACCTCTCCTACCGCCGCGCACGGCACCGACGTCGACACCGACGTCCTCGTCGTCGGCGCCGGCCCGACCGGCCTCCTGCTCGCCGGCGACCTCGCCGCCGCCGGCCTGCGGGTCACGCTCGTCGAGCGCCGCGCCGCCGGCATAAGCAATCTGACCCGCGCCTTCGCCGTGCACGCCCGCACCCTGGAGCAGCTCGACGCCCGCGGCCTCGCCGACGAACTGGTCCCCACCGGCACCCGCCTCACCCGGCTTCGCCTCTTCGGCCGCGCCTCCCTCGACCTCTCGGCCCTGCGCACCCGTTTTCCCTACCTGCTCATCACCCCGCAGTACGAGGTCGAGCGCCTCCTCGAACGCCGGGCGCTGTCCACAGGTGTGGAGTTCCGGTACGGGACGGAGCTGCGCGGCCTGCGCCAGGACGCCGACTCGGTCACCGCCGAACTCGCCGGCCCCGCATCCTCCGACGCCGAGCGCTCCCAGCCGGTCACCATCCGCGCCCGCTACCTCGTCGGCACCGACGGCGTGCGCAGCGCCGTGCGCGGCGCGCTCGGCCTGCCCTTCCCGGGCGTCTCCGTGATCCGCTCCATCGTCCTCGCGGACGTCCGCCTCACCGAGAAGCCCGAGAACCTGCTGACCGTCGCGGCGGGCGGCGACTCCTTCGCCTTCATCGCCCCCTTCGGCGACGGCTGGTACCGGGTGATGGGCTGGGACCGCACCCGCCAGGTCCCCGACGACGCGCCGGTCGACCTCGAAGAACTCCGGACGATCGCCCGCGGCGCCCTCGGCACCGACTACGGCATGCACGACGCCCGCTGGGTCTCCCGCTTCCACAGCGACGAGCGGCAGGCCCCCGCCTACCGCTCCGGCCGGGTCTTCCTCGCCGGCGACGCCGCCCACGTCCACTCGCCCGCCGGCGGCCAGGGCATGAACACCGGCCTCCAGGACGCCGCCAACCTCTCCTGGAAGCTCGCCGCGGTCCTCCGCGGCGAGGCGTCCGACCCCGAAGCCCTGCTCGACAGCTACCAGGCCGAGCGCCACCCGGTCGGCTCCCGCGTGCTGCGCAGCAGCGGCGCCATCGTCCGGCTCGCCATGGCCCACACCCCGCTCCAGCGCGCCGCCCGCACCGCCGCCGCCCGGCTCCTCGGCACCGTCAAGCCCGCCGCCGCCCGCGCCATGGGCCAGATCAGCGGCATCGACATCTCCTACGGCCCCGGCGCGCGCCGCGTCCCGGACCTGAAGCTGCGCGAGGGCAGGCTCTACGAGCTCCTCCGCAAGGGCGAGTTCGTCCTGGTCGCCCCCGAGGGCCCCGACCCCGCCCTGCCCCGTACGGCACCGGTCACGGCGGACCGGGTCATACGGGCCACCTGGGCGAACCCGGCCCGCCGCGACACCGTCCTGGTCCGCCCCGACGGCTACACGGCCGCGTAGCACCGTCGGAGCCCGGCCCGGCCCCTCGCCCCGGCCCCGCACTCACCCCGGTCAGAAGACGTACGGGTCGCCGGTGGCGAGGACCAGGACGCGGTGGCGGTCGTTGTGCGGATTGGCGTCGGTGACCCCGTCGCGCCACGCGGTGCGGATGTCCACGGTCAGCTCGTCCGGCCGGCCCGCGGTCCGCAGGTCGAGAGCGAGCCGGCCGGCCGCACCGGCCGCCCGCAGCCTGCCCGTACGGCAGGACACCACCCGGTCGCTGCTCCACAGACAGGCCGGCGGCAGCTCCTGACCGCCCGCCATCGGCACGGAGAAGGCGATCCGGACGGTCGCCTGGGAGACGTCCGAAGGACCGTGGTTCTCACTGACCAGCCGGACACCGAGCCGCCCGTCCCAGAGGGAGAGATGACCGTGGTGGGACAGATCCGCCTCAGGGCCGGCGGCCCGGGCACCCGCACCCGTACCGGTCACCAGGGCAGCGGCCAGGGCAGCGCCGAGCAGCGCCTTGCGCATCGCACTCATGCCCCGAAGATACCGACTGATACCCATATGTTCTGACTATCCATCAGCCGCGTGTCCCGGACACCCGAGGACACCCGGGACACCCGTGGCACCCTTCCCCCATGCTGATCGCCCGCTCCGCCCTGCTCTTCCTCGTCGCCGCCCTCTTCGAGATCGGCGGCGCCTGGCTCGTCTGGCAGGGCGTCCGGGAACACCGCGGCTGGATCTGGATCGGCGCCGGCGTCCTCGCCCTCGGCGTCTACGGCTTCGTCGCCACCCTCCAGCCCGACGCCGAGTTCGGCCGCGTCCTCGCCGCCTACGGCGGGGTCTTCGTCGCCGGCTCCCTCGCCTGGGGCATGGTCGCCGACGGCTACCGCCCCGACCGCTGGGACGTCACCGGCGCGCTGATCTGCCTCGCCGGCATGGCCGTCATCATGTACGCCCCGCGCGGCCGCTGAACCCGCCGTCCTATCCTGACCACGCCATCGACACAATCGACCGCACGCGCGAGGAGCACCCCATGACCGCCGCCGGCAAGCCCATCGCCGTCGTCACCGGAGCCAGCAGCGGCATCGGCGCCGCCACCGCCCGACAGCTCGCCGCCGCCGGCTACCGCGTGGTCCTCACCGCCCGCCGCAAGGACCGCATCGAGGCCCTCGCCGCCGAGATCACCGAGGCCGGCCACCAGGCCACCGCCTACGCCCTCGACGTCACCGACCGCGCCGCCGTCGACGAGTTCGCCACGGCCTTCCGCACCCTCGCCGTCCTCGTCAACAACGCCGGCGGCGCCCTCGGCGCCGACCCCGTCGCCACCGGCGACCCCGAGGACTGGCGCCGCATGTACGAGGTCAACGTCATCGGCACGCTCAACATGACCCAGGCCCTGCTGCCCGCCCTCACCGCCAGCGGCGACGGCACGGTCGTCGTCCTCTCCTCCACCGCCGGCCACGCCACCTACGAGGGCGGCGCCGGCTACGTCGCCGCCAAGAACGGCGCCCGCGTCCTCGCCGAGACCCTCCGCCTGGAGATCGTCGGCACCCCGGTCCGCGTCATCGAGGTCGCCCCCGGCATGGTCAAGACCGAGGAGTTCGCCACCACCCGCTTCGGCGGCGACACCGAGAAGGCCGCCAAGGTCTACGCGGGCGTGGCCGAGCCGCTCACCGCCGACGACGTCGCCGACACCATCACCTGGGCCTGCACCCGCCCCCCGCACGTCAACATCGACCTCCTGGTCGTCCGCCCCCGCGCCCAGGCCTCCAACACCAAGGTCCACCGCGAGCTCTGACCCGGACGAGGCCAGGCACGGAGCGCCGCCGGGCCGGTCACGGCCCGCGGTGCTTCACTGACGGCATGCCCTTCGATCACTACGGCGTGCTCTCGGGAACCCTCTACCGCCACTACCGCGACCGGCCGGACAACCAGGGCCGCTGGTTCCACGTCCACGCGGAGGTGGACGCGCCGGGCAGGCGCTACCACTGCGCGATCGACGTCGACAGCCATCAGTCCAATGTCGGCGTGCACTGGAAGACCTTCATCCTCGACGCGTCCGCCATCGGCCCGGCCACGACGCTCCCCCAGGGCCTGCACGACCTCGCGCCCACCCCGGACTCCGGCGCCCTGGACTACCTGCGCCACCCGGCCCTGGTGGACCGCTCCGGAGTCCTCTTCCAGCGCCGCCCGCCCTCCTGGCTGCAGGAACTGCTCGACCTGTTCGGCTCCCGCCCCTGGCAGGAGGGCTCCAACCTGGACGCCGCCACCGCGCTCGAACCGATGCTCACCCCGGGCCGGCGCATCCTCGTCTTCGGCGAGCCCTTCGACGACGGCCCCGGAGGCGAAGCCGGCCTCCACAACATCCACCAGAACCAGGGCGACCCCGCCGGCTCCCAGTGGTGGCCCGAAAACGGCATCTGGCAGGACGGCGCCATCCTCACCCAACGCCCCGACGGCCGCTGGGACGTCTTCCTGAACAGGTTCTCCAGCCAGTCCGACCACACGGACCCGGCCGGCCACCCCACCGCCTGAACGTCGCGAGCGCCGCGGGCCGGGACCCGCGGCGCTCAGCCTTCACACGGTCTCAGCCCTTCACGCAGATGACCTGCTTCAGCTTCGCGACCACCTCGACCAGGTCCCGCTGCTGCTCCATGACCCGCTCGATCGGCTTGTAGGCGCCCGGGATCTCATCCACGACGCCGGAGTCCTTGCGGCACTCCACGCCCCGCGTCTGCTCCTCCAGGTCCCGGGTCGAGAAGCGCCGCTTCGCCGCGCTCCGGCTCATCCGGCGACCCGCGCCGTGCGAGGCGGAGTTGAAGGAGGCCGCGCTGCCGAGCCCCTTCACGATGTACGAGCCGGTGCCCATCGAGCCCGGGATGATGCCGAACTCCCCGGAGCCGGCCCGGATCGCGCCCTTGCGGGTGACGAGGAGGTCCATTCCCTCGTACCGCTCCTCCGCCACGTAGTTGTGGTGGCAGGAGATCACCGGATCGAAGGTCACCTTCGCCTTGCGGAACTCCCGGCGGACGACCTCCTGGAACAGCGCCATCATGATCGCGCGGTTGTACTTCGCGTACTCCTGAGCCCAGAACAGGTCGTTCCGGTATGCCGCCATCTGCGGGGTGTCAGCCACGAACACCGCGAGATCGCGGTCGACAAGCCCCTGGTTGTGGGGCAGTTTCTGTGCCTCGCCGATGTGGTACTCGGCGAGCTCCTTGCCGATGTTGCGGGACCCGGAGTGCAGCATCAGCCAGACCGCACCCGTCTCATCGAGACAGAATTCGACGAAGTGGTTGCCGCTTCCGAGCGTTCCCATCTGCACTTCGGCCCGTTCCCGACGGAATTTGACCGAATCGGCCACCGTGTCGAACCGCGACCAGAAGTCCCCCCACCCCGCCGTCGGGAACTGGTACAGCCGTCCCGGGTCCACCATCTCCCGGTGCATCCCGCGCCCCACCGGGATCGCCTGCTCGATCTTCGAGCGCAGTCGCGACAGGTCGCCAGGCAGGTCGTTCGCCGTCAGTGACGTCTTGACCGCCGACATGCCGCAGCCGATGTCGACGCCGACCGCCGCCGGGCACACCGCGCCGTGCATCGCGATGACCGAGCCGACCGTCGCGCCCTTGCCGTAGTGCACGTCGGGCATGACGGCCAGGCCCTTGATCCACGGCAGGGTCGACACGTTGTGCAACTGGCGCATCGCACCGTCCTCGACGGAGGACGGGTCGGTCCACATCCGGATGGGCACCTTCGCGCCCGGTACCTCGACGTACGACATACTTCCCCACTCCCCCGAAAAGTCTGAAAACGCAAAAACCGGAGCCAAAGCCCGTACAGGTGACCGCGGACCGGCATCAACGGCCGTGCGTGCGATACACATTGTGTTCACCGCGGCATGCGGGGCAGCAAACAGTTTTCGGGGGATTCCTCCGGGAGTCCGGAGAAGGGAGCCTGGGATCGTGCAGCGTAAGGCGTACGTGCTCTCCGCGGTCGCTCTCGCCGTCGGTCTCGGAGCCGGCCTGGCGGGCTGCTCCTCCGGCACGGCCGCCGACGTCGGCGCCGTCGACTCCAAGGCCGGCCCCGCCGCCGCCTCCGCCGCGCCGCCGGGGCGCTACCGGACGCTGTTCGAGCCGTGCGGAGCCGTGCCCCGGGCCACGCTGAAGGACCTGCTGCCCGGTGCCGCCGGGCTGCCCGACGCCGAGCGCGACCGCGTCTACCGCGGGACCGCGGCGGCGACGTTCGACACCGACCGGCGCGTGGGCTGCAGTTGGAAGGCGGCCACGCCCGACGCGACGCACCAGCTGACGCTCGACATCGAGCGGGTGGTCTCGTACGACCCGCTGGTCAGCGACGACGACCGGGCGCAGCAGGTGTTCGCGAGCAAGCAGACCGCCGCCGGCGTCGCGCCGGCGGCGCCCACCGCGACGCCCCCGGCGTCGCCCCCCGCGTCGGCCACGCCCAAGGCCACGCCCCCGCCGTCGGCGGCCACCGGTCCCGCGTCCTCCCCCGGCGCCGCGGCCCCGCCGGCCGGCCAGGAGCCGGCCCACGCGCCGCAGGGCCCGGTCGCGCCCTCGCCCGCCCTGACCGCGGTCACGGGCACGGCGGCGACGCCCCCCGCCACGCCTCCGTCCGCCGACCCGACGGCCGGTCTGGAGCCTCGTGTCCTCGACGGTCTCGGTGACGCCGCGTACCTCGACGACACGCTCGTCACCACCGGTCCGTCCGGGCAGCAGCGGCTCGTCAGCGTGGTGTTCCGCACATCGAACGTCATCGTGACCGTCTCCTACGAGGAGCAGACGACGTCCTCCGCCCTTGCCCCCGACCGCGCGGAACTGCAGGAAAAGGCCCGGAATCTGGCCGGTCTGCTGGCCGACCGGCTGGAGGAGTAGCGGTCCGGATCCGTTCCGTGACCGCCTCCGGACCGCGTCCGGACCACGTAACGTGTCGGCGTACCGTGGCCGCCCGGCCGCCGGCCGCCCAAGCGACTGCCCAAGCGACTGAAGGAACCATGCACCGATCAGCCCCGCGACTCTCCCGCATACTCGCCTGCGCCGCCGTCCCGGTGATGCTCGTCGCCGCCGGCTGCTCGTCCGGCTCCGGCTCCGACTCCGGGGACAAGGGCTCCGGCACGCCGGACAAGGCCGCGTCCTCGGCGGCTGCCACGCCGTCGGCGGCGCCGACGACGAAGAAGGTCGAGCCGGCGAGGTTCGCGAAGCTGCCGGAGATCTGCAAGTCGCTGTCGTCGAAGACGATCGACGAGCTCGTGCCGAAGGCGAAGAACAAGAAGGGCACGGCCGCGACCTCCAGTGATGTCACCAGCCGTGGTGGCTGCTCCTGGAACGGCCTGGAGGACAAGGGCACCAAGGGCTCGAACTACCGCTGGCTCGACGTGTCCTTCTACCGCTACGAGTCGGACGCGACGCTCGGCAGCGGTCAGGAGCGCGGCGCCGAGAACTACGCCAAGGAGCTGGCGAAGGTCCAGGCCACCGAGGGCGCGAAGAACCTGAAGACGACGAAGACGTCGGGCGTCGGCGATCAGGCGGACGTGGTGTCGTACGAGCTGCGCAAGACGGACGAGGACTTCCAGTACGCGTCGGTCGTGGCCCGCACGGGCAACGTCGTGGTGCTGCTGTCGTACAACGGTGCCGGTTACGCGGGTGCGAAGACGCCGTCGGAGAAGTGGATCTCGGACAGCGCGGTGAAGGCTGCGAAGGAGGCCGTCGCGGCGGTCGCCGCGGCCAACAAGTAGTCGATACGTAGCGGTTTAGCCCGCTTTGCGCGAAGCCCGTGCCTCCCCCGGAGGCCGGGCTTCCCGCACATGTGCCAGTCTGTGCCCGCGAGATGTCGTTCGACGGGAGGGGATCGCGGGTGGCCGCGATGCAGCTGACACGCACGCACCGCATACTCATCGGCATGGTCATCGCCGGTGCGGTGGTCATCGCCGGAATCGGTTTCGCCGGCTCGTACGCGGCGGTGCGCGCGCTCGCCGTCGCCAAGGGCTTCGGCACCTTCTCGTACTTCTTCCCGATCGGCATCGACGCGGGCATCTGTGTGCTGCTCGCGCTGGACCTGTTGCTGACGTGGATCCGTATCCCGTTCCCGCTGCTGCGTCAGACGGCGTGGCTGCTCACGGCGGCGACGATCGCGTTCAACGGCGCGGCGGCGTGGCCGGACCCGCTGGGTGTGGGCATGCACGCGGTGATCCCGGTGCTGTTCGTGGTCGCGGTGGAGGCGGCGCGGCACGCGGTGGGCCGGATCGCGGACATCACGGCGGACAAGCACATGGAGGGCGTGCGGCTGACGCGTTGGCTGCTGTCGCCGGTGCCGACGTTCCGGTTGTGGCGGCGGATGAAGCTGTGGGAGCTGCGTTCGTACGAGCAGGTGATCAAGCTGGAGCAGGAGCGGCTGGTCTACCAGGCGCGGCTGCAGGCCCGTTACGGGCGCCTGTGGCGGCGTAAGGCGCCGGTGGAGGCGCTGATGCCGCTGCGGCTGGCGAAGTACGGGGTTCCGCTGGCGGAGACGGCGCCCGCGGGTCTGGCGGCGGCGGGTGTGGAGCCGGTGCTGCTGCCGCCGGCGCCGCAGGTCGCGGTGGCGGAGGTGGCTCCGCAGCCCGTCGCTCCGCAGCTGGAGCAGGCGCAGCCGCACCCGCAGGCCGTCCAGCAGGCACCCGTCCAGCAGGTGCCCGTCCAGCAGGTGCCGGCGCAGGTCCAGGCACAGGTCCAGGCGCAGCCGGTGAACCACGAGAGCCCGTGGTTCGACGCCCCGCAGGTGACGGCCGAGGCGTACGAGGGCACGTACAACCCGAACATCGTGGAGGGTCTGGAGCCGACTCCGGTGCCGGTCCCGCTCGGCCCGGAGGACATCCCCCCGACGACGGGTCCTGAGGAGTTCGTGGAGTACCCGGAGTACGTGGAGTACGTGGAGCCCGAGCCGCCGGTCGAGGTGTTCGAGGAAGCGGTCTACAAGGCCATGTGGGAGTTCACGCAGGAGAACCAGCAGTACCCCACCATCGAGCAGGTCGACATACTGCTCGCGGAGCGGTACGAGATCCGGCACCCGCGCAGCGTGGCGATGCTGCGTCAGATCATGCCCGCCGTGCGTCAGCGCCTCGACCAGGAGATGGCGGACAACCACATCGCCTGACCTGACGTGACCGTACGGACCGTACGACGAAGGCCTGGGACGACCGCGCGCAGCGGCTTGGGCGCGCCCTCCTCCGTGCCCGTGGGCGAGGGTTGGAGGAATGCCGCCACCGTGCGCTTCTT
>NZ_JBSGIW010000136.1:0-14126 GCF_053605265.1 Streptomyces sp. NPDC003943
GCAGCTGGATGCCGCCATCTTTCCCGTAGTCGACCCAAGTGGACACTCGCGAAGCCTGTGCACGGGACTTCTTGTCAGCGTCCTCGCGGGACTGCTGTGTGCGTCAGCCGAGGCGGACGCCCCAACATGAAGGGCATGCGCCTCGCGCCGCTGCCGGAGGGCCCGCTGCCCGACAGGGCCACGGCCGCCGCGGCGGTGGCGGTGATGACGCCGGTGCAGTGGGGCACCAGCCAGGACTCCCGTCCCGCGGCCCGGCCGCCGGACGGGCGACGGACGTCCATTCAGCCCGCCACGGTCGCGGTCCCCCCACGTACTGCCCAGAGTGGGGGGGAGCGTATGACCACCCAGGACGTGATGACGGACCACTTCCCGACGACCGAAGAGGCCCGGACCGCCGCCGAGAGCTGGGCGCCCGCCCAGATCATCGACAGCGAGGAGGTCGGTCTGCGCCTGAGCCGGATGATGGCGGCGGAGATGCCCGCCGGGCCGGCCGGATTCTTCCCCATGGCGCCCCCACCCGGCACTGTCATGGCCTCCGGCCCGGCGGGCGCCGGAGAAGCCGGGCCGGTTACTGCCGCAGGCATGCCGGGCATGCCCGCCACCATGCCGGTGGAGCAGCTCCGTTCCCTGGTCACCCGGCTCGTCCGGGCGTCGCAACGGGTCCGCAAGGACCACCGGCAGATGACCAAGGCCCGGGATGCCCCCCGTCGCCATCCAGCGCTTCCTGCCCTGGCACCGCGCCTACGGCCTCGAGTTCGAGAACCTGCTGCGCACCGTCAAACCGAACGTCACGATTCCCTACTGGGACTACGCCAACGACCACGCTCGTCCCGACGGGGTGTGGCAGCCCTCCGGCGTGAACCGTCCGACGCCCGGCGTCAAGCCGGACGGACAGCCGACGGCGCCGCTGCCGACCCAGGACATCACGGTCCTGGGCTACTCCTACCAGTAGCGGTGTCCGGGAGCGCGGTCCGGTCGACGGCGGGCAGGGCCTGTTCCGCCCAGATGACCTTGCCTTCGGCCGTGTACCGAGTGCCCCAGTGCTCGCTGATCTGGGCCACCAGGAACAGTCCGCGGCCTCCCTCGTCCGTGCCGGCCGCGTACCGCAGGTGCGGGGCGGTGCCGCTGCTGTCCCACACCTCGCAGGTCAGGGTGCGATCGTGCAGGAGACGCACGCGAACCGGGGCCGCGCCGTAGCGTATGGCGTTGGTGACGAGCTCGCTGAGGATCAGTTCCGTGCTGAAGGCGAGTTCCTCCAGGCCCCATTTTTCGAGCTGCTCGGCCGCGCGGCTGCGGACGGCGCCGACCTCGCTCGGGTCGAACGGTACGTCCCACTGGGCGACCTGGCCGGGCCCCAGCGTGCGCGTCCGGGCGACGAGCAGCGCGATGTCGTCGGCTGGCTGGCTGGGAAGCAGGGCGTCGAGTACGGCGCGGCGGCTGGCGTGCGGGTCCCGGTCGGGGTGGCTCAGTGCCGTGCGCAGCGTTTCCACGCCCTCTGTGATGTCCCGGCCGCGCTCCTCGACCAGCCCGTCGGTGTACAGGACCAGCTGGCTGCCTTCCGCCAGGTGCAGTTCCGCGGTCTCGAACGGCATGCCTCCCAGCCCGAGCGGGGGGCCTGCCGGCAGTTCCGAGATCGTCGTCGTGCCGTCCGGGGCGACCACGAGCGGTGGCATGTGTCCGGCCCGTGCCATGGTGCAGTTCTGGGAGACCGGGTCGTAGACGGCATACAGGCAGGTCGCCCCCAGGATGCCCCCGTTGGGGGCGGTGCCGTCGCCTTCCTGGTCCATGCGCTGGACGAGGTTGTCGAGCCGGGCGAGCAGTTCGTCGGGCGGCAGGTCGAGGGAGGAGAAGTTGTGCACCGCGGTCCGCAGCCGTCCCATCGTGACCGCGGCGTGCAGACCGTGCCCGACGACGTCTCCGACGACGAGCCCGACGCGGCTGCCCGGCAGCGGGATCACGTCGAACCAGTCCCCGCCCACTCCGGACTGGGCGGGCTGGTAGAAGTGCGCGACGTCCACGGCGCTCTGCTCGGGCAGATCCTGCGGCAGCAGACTGCGCTGGAGCGTCACGGCGAGGGTGTGTTCGCGGGTGTAGCGGCGGGCGTTGTCCATGGTGACCGCGGCGCGGCCGACGAGCTCCTCGGCCAGGGACAGGTCGTCCTCGTCGAACGGTTCCGGCTTCTGCGACCGCCAGAAGTTGACCACCCCGAGCACGACGCCCCGGGCTCTGAGCGGAGCCGCGATGAGCGAGTGGATCCCGTAGTCGACGATCGCCGACGTCCGCTGCGGATCCTGGGCGTGCCAGCCCGGCGCGTCGTTGAGGTCGGGTACGAGCTCGGCCGCGCCCGTGCCGTATCCGCGGGCCTGTGGCGTGGACGGCAGGAAGTCGATGAGGGTGCCGAGCGGGTACAGCGGGTGATCGGAGCGGATGCCGTCGACGGCCGTGCGCCGCATGTCGGCGTCCGGGCCGGGCTCGTCGCCGTTCAGCACCGGCTCCGCCAGGTCGACCGTGACGAAGTCCGCGAACTGGGGGACGGCGACGTGCGCCAGTTCCTCCGCGGTGCGCACGACGTCCAGCGAGGTGCCGATCTCGCCCCCGGCGTCGTAGAGGAGCTTGAGCCGCCTGCGGGCCGTCTCGGCCCGGCTGCTCAGGAGCTGCATCTCGGTGGAGTCACGGATGGTGACCGCCGAGCCCTGCGGGCGGCCGCCGGGGTGAGTGGGCCGCTGATTGACCACGAGCAGCCGGTCTCCGGCCTCCACCACCTCGTCGGTGGCCACCCGGCCGGAGAGCAGCAGTTCCGCCATCCGGCGATCCAGGCCGACCTCGTCGACGGGGCGTCCCTCGGCGTCGTCCGGCAGGCCGAGCAGCCGTCCGGCCTCGTCGTTCGCCAGGAGCAGGCGTCCTTCGCCGTCGGTGATCAGCACCCCTTCGCGGACGGAGTGGAGCACCGCGTCGTGGTGCTCGTACATCCGCGTCATCTCCTGGGTGCCCAGCCCGTGGGTCTGGTGGCGGAGTCTTCGGCTGATCAGCGCCGTGCCGATGGTGGCCAGCGCCAGTCCGCCGGCGATGGACAGGAGGACGACCGGGAGCTGTCGGTCGGCGATGCCGGTCACGCTCTTCACCGTCAGACCCGCGGAGACCAGGCCGACGACATCACCGTGGGGCGATGTGACCGGCACGATCGCCTGGATCTCCTTGCCGAGGGGCCCGTGCACGCTCTCCGTGTGCACCTGTCCGGCGAGTGAGGGTCCGATCGTGCCCACGAACCGCTTGCCGATGCGGTCGGGCTTGGGGTGGGTGTAGCGGATGCCGTGGGTGTCCATCACCACGATGAAGTCCACCCCTGCGGCCTTGCGGGTCTCCTCGGCGAGAGGCTGCAGGATGGCGGAGGGGTTCGGCGTCTTCAGCGCGTCCTGCAGGCCCAGCGATTTCGCGAAGGTCTGCGCCACGGAGACCGACCGGTCGCGCGCCTCACGGTCGACATCGTGCCGCGACTGCAGCACCAGGGCCAGCAGCGCCCCGGCGGCGAGCAGCACCACAATCGCCACCTGAAGGACGAAGACCTGCCCGGCGACGCTTCCGAATCTTCTGCCTAGGTTCGACCGCACCGGCACGGCGGACACGAGGGACAGGACGCGCTCACAAACCCAGTTGTAGCACCTTCCCGCGGCCGGGTCCTGCGGTGCTCACCGTGCGCGTCGGGGCCGCCGCACAGGGTTTTCGGCCGACGCAGGGGGGGCGGACGGCGGTCCGCACCCCCCTCGGGCCGGTCGCTGTCAGGCGCTGGGCGGGGTGTTGAAGGGGGCGGCCCAGGTCTGGTTGGTCTGGATCGCGCTGGGGGCGCTGCCGCAGGTGTACACGTCCACGGGGGTGCCCGGCGTGGTGGTGGTGCCGGCGTAGACGTCGAGGCAGAGACCGGTGCCGGCGAGCTTCAGGTTGCCGTCCCGGTTGTAGGTCCAGGTCTGGTAGCCCGGAGCGGATCCGCAGGGGCTGACGCCGACCCACTGGCCCTGCTTCCCGTTGATCACGCTGGTGGAGGCGGAGCTCTGGGCGGTCAGGCAGAGGTTGCCGGCGCCGGCCTGGAGCAGCTGGACGGAGCCGTCCGCGTTGCGCTGCCACTGCTGGTTGGAGCCGCCGGAGCAGGTGTAGACGTCGACGGCGGTGCCGGTCGTACGGGACTGGTAGTTGTCCAGGCAGAGCGAGGCCTTGGACCAGCTGTCGCGGGACACGGTGAGCTGGCCGCGCGGGGTGGCGGTGGAGCCGGCCGGCGGGGTGACCTTGAGCATCGCGCTGTCGTGCGAGCCGATGGTGAGCGTCACCGATCCGGCAGAGGTGCTGGTGGAGTGCGCCCACAGGTCGCGCACGGTGTAGGCGCCGCCGCCGCTGTCGAAGCCCAGGGAGGCCAGGTCGAGGGTGTAGGCGGCGCCGGCCGCGCCCTTGTTGAGGACGACCACGGCCCGGCTGCCGTCCGCGAGCGGCTTGACGACCACGTCGATGCCGCTGCTCGCCGCCGGGGTGCCGTCGGCGTTGGCGCCGCCGCCCGAGACGCGGTAGCCGCCGGCACCGAGCGGGTCCTGGTCGACCGCGATGACCTCGGGGTTGCCGAGGATGCCGATGGACGCGTTGAGGTGCGCCGCCTCGGCCGGATGGGCCGCGATGTAGGAGGGTTCGAACTTGCGGGCGTCGGTGGAGATCACCAGCGGTGCGGCCATCGCGGAGAACAGCGACATCTGGCTGCGCTCCTCGGCGGTGGTCATGCCGTTGTCGCCGATGAGCAGCATGTCGGCGTCGTTCCAGTTGCCCGGGCCCTGGTAGCGGGCCAGCTCCAGGGTGCTGTCGGCGCTCTGGTAGGCGCCGAAGTTGTAGCCGGACTGCACGCCGAGCGGCTGGTTCCAGGGGTCGGTGGCGCCATTGTCGTAGTCGTTGTAGATGTCCGGGCCGACGCGCCAGAGCTGGCCGAGACCGCGTACCCAGTTCATCGCGCCGAACTTGGTGGAGCCGTTGCCGTACGCGGCGGGGGCGGAGATGTTGAAGGTCACGTTCGGCTTCGGGGTGCCCGCCTTGTTCGCGTTGGTGACGGCGGTGCCGAGGGCGTTCGCCATCCGCGTGTCGAGCGTCTGCATCGGTTCCTGCTGGCCGCAGTTGTCGTACTTGAGCGTGTCGACGCCCCAGTAGACGAACGAGTCGGCGTCGGCCTGCTCGTGGTACTCGCTGCCGTTGGGCTGGTTGGGCGAGGTCGGCGTGGTGGTGGAGCAGGTGTGGGTGCCGGAGGTCTCGTAGATGCCGAACTTCGCCCCGAGGCTGTGCAGATAGGCGCCGTACGCGGTCAGCTCGTAGTCGAAGCCCGGCTGCTTCGTGGTGTCGCGGACGTCGGTCCGGGCGCCCCAGTTGGCCGCGCCGTGCAGATAGCCGGAGCTGTTGCGGTACATCCAGCAGTCGTCGACGGTGACGGTCCTGTACCCGGCCGCGATGAGGCCGGCGTCGGCGAGGCCCTTGGCGTTGTCCTGCATGTACTGCTGGAACGAGTAGTTCAGTCGCGGGGAGCCGTCCAGCGGGGCCTGCGGCGTGCAGGTCGCCCGGGCCCAGTTGTTGAAGCCCATCGGCGGAGTGGCGGCCAGCGGCCCCTGCGGGGTGGCGGCCGAGGAGTAGTTGGCGGCCGGGGCGCCGACGCCGTCGTTGGCGGCGGCAGGGCCCGCCGCGAACGCGGAGGCGGTGACGAGGAGAGCGGTGCTCAGCAGGACCGGTGCGGTCCGAGGGGGGTTGCGCTTGGGCACGGAGGGGTCCTTCCCTTGATGACTGAAGATGCGTTAAGTGGGTCTGTAACGCTCAACTTCAATCACTGGTGCGCAAAGCTTCGAGGGTGGCGAGGCGCGTCGTCAAGATGTGCGAAGAAGGCGCGGCGGCGGCGCGGGGGCGCGAGCCCCTTTCGGGCGCGCTCTGGCTAGATTGCTCGGGTGAGCACACGACGACCCCGAGGGCCGTACGCCAAGACCGCCGCCAAGCGGCAGGTGATCCTCGACGCCGCGCTGGCCGCCTACGCCGAGGCCGGCAGCCGCGGCGTGTCCGTACGGGACATCGCCCAGCGGGTGGGGATGACCGACGCGGGCGTCCTGCACCACTTCGGGAGCCGGGAGGCGCTGCTCACGGCGGTGGTGGAGGCCCGCGACACGGCGGCGTCCGAGGCGTACAGCCCGGAGACCGTGTTGTGGCGGACGGAGTTGCTCGCCGAGAACGCCGCCACGCCCGGACTGGTCAAGCTGTTCCTGGACATCGCCGCGGCCTCGGCCGACCCCGACCATCCGGGGCATGCCTTCTTCACGGAGCGGTATCGCGGCCTGCGGCTTCAGATCGCGGCACTGCTCGCCGCCGGCCCGCCGCCGACGCACGGCTCCGACGAGCCGGTGACGGACGCCGACGCCGACTGGGCCGCCCGGATCCTGCTGGCCGCGACGGACGGCATCCAGCTCCAGTGGCTGCTGGAGCCCTCGATCGACATGGCCGGGGACATCGGCCGGCTGCGGGAGGTACTCCTGGCGGCGCTGGCCGGAGAGCCGGAGCGGACTCCCACTTCCGGGTCCGAGGACACCACGGCGTCCTAGGGTCCGTCCTGGCCCGCCTCCGGCGGTCCCTGCCCGATCACCGCGCCGGCGCCGAGGGTCACGGTCACCCGCGTGCCGCGCGCCGTCCGCACGATGGCGCAGTCCAAGGCGTACGCGCGGACGAGCTGCAGGCCACGGCCGCAGCACGCGGTCGCGTCATCGCCGGGGAGGCGTGGGCGACGACGGCGCCACGTGCCGGTGTCCTGGACCTGGAGCGTGAGCGAGCGGCCGGTGGTCGCCAGGAGCACGGCCACGTCACGGCTGCCGCTGTGCCGGACGACGTTGGCGGCGAGCTCGGTCACGACCACCCCGAGTGCCTCGTCCGCCTCGTCACCGAGTTCCCAGCGGCGTGCCGTCTCCTGGACGAAGCGCCGCAGCGGTGGGACCGCCTCGATGCTCGCGGCCATCACGCACAGAGCGCGACGCTCGTCGCGCGGTCGCGGGCTGGGGCCGAGGGGGAGGGGTTCGGGCGAGCCGGAGAGCGGCGTGAGCGGGGTGGCTTGCGTGGCCGTGAACATGGGGGGCTCCTCTGCGCCTGGGGGGACGGGGCGCGGTGGCGGATGGAGAACCGCCGGTTATGCCACGGTAAGCACGAAAACTTTGGATGTCTAGGTTTTTGTCGGGCGCCTCCAGATGGGCGCCGCCCGGCCCTGTGCAGGGGTCCCGGCCGCCTCCGCGCGGTCACGAGTGGATAACTGAGCCCGGTCTGCGGGTGACATGGTGCGCGATCGATGCTCTAAGTTGAGCGTTACGCGCCAACCTGCTCAGTTTCGCGCGCCAACCCCTCTCCTTTCGGAATCAGGCGGTAGTTGCCATGAAGCGACGTCTTCTCCCTCTGTCCATCGCCGCCGTCGTCGGCTCGTTCCTGCTCTCGGCCTGCGGGGGCGGTTCCGGCTCCGCGACCGGTCCCGACGGTGTCACCACGATCTCGTTCGTCGCGGCGGACTACGGCTCCAACGGGGACAACTCGAGCCAGGCGTACTGGCAGGACGTGATCAAGGCGTTCGAGAAGAAGAACCCGAAGATCAAGGTCGACCTCCGGGTGATCAACTGGAACGACATCGACGCCCAGGTCAAGACCATGGTCCAGAACGGGAACCAGCCGGACCTCCTCCAGACCGGCGGCTACGCCGACTTCGCCAAGAGCGGCCTGCTGTACTCCGCCCCGGAGGTGCTCTCGGTCGGCACCGAGGGGGACCTCATCCCCGCCATGGCCGACGCCGGCCGCCAGGACGGCACCGCGTACGGCATCCCGTTCGTCTCCAGCGCGCGGATGTTCCTCATCAACAACGCCCTGTTCCGCAAGGCGGGGCTCGACCCGAAGAAGCCGCCGCGGACCTGGGCCGAGGTCACCGCCGACGCGACCGCGCTGAAGAAGGCCGGTGTCGAGGTGCCCCTCGGCGTCCCGCTGGGCAAGGAGGAGGCCCAGGCCGAGTCGTTCATCTGGATGATGGGCAACGGCGGCGGCTACCAGGGCACCGGCGGGAAGTACGCGATCAACTCGCCCGCGAACGTGGAGACGTTCACCCAGCTGAAGAAGTGGGTCGACGCCGGCCTCACCGAGAAGAGCCCGGCCGCGGTCAACCGCACCGACCTCACCAAGAACTTCGCCTCCGGCAAGGTCGGCATGCTCAACGGCTTCCCCGGCCAGCTCGCCGAGCTCAAGGGCCTGGACGTCACCTGGACCGCGATGCCCGGCGCCAACGCCACGAGCACCAGCACGCTCGGGGTCGCCGACTGGATGATGGCCTTCAAGAAGGGCGGCCACCGCGACCAGATCAAGGCGTTCCTCGACTTCGCGTACGGCAAGGAGAACACGGTCAGGTTCGCCAAGACCTACAACCTGCTGCCCGTGACGCAGTCGGCCCGCACGGCGCTCGCGGCCGACCCGGCGGTCAAGGACCTCGGACCCTTCCTCGACATCCTGCCCACCGCGACCTTCTACCCGCTCAGCGACCCGACCTGGCCGGGCGTCTCCGCCCAGATAAAGACCCAGATCGGCAGCGCCCTCGACGACCCGCAGAAGAACCTCGACGCCCTGCAGCAGGCGGCCGAGCAGGCGGGACGGTGACGGGCCGAGGCGGCACGTCCGAAACGAGAACGCACGTGTCCACCAGCACCCCGCCCCGTACCGCCGACCGGCGGGCCCACGCGGCCCGCCGGCCCACAGCCCCGGGACCCGGCCGGCGAAACCCTGACCGGCCGGCCGGGCCCCGGCCCCGCTCCTGGTTCCGGCGCCTGGGCGCCCTGCCCTGGATCGCGCCCGCCGTCCTGCTCATTCTGGCCGTGGTCGTATGGCCGGTCGTCGAGATGGTCCGCACCTCGCTGCGGAGGATCGACACCTCGGGCATGGACCTGGGTCCGGCCGGGCTCGACAAGTACCGCAAGCTCTTCGCCGACCCGCGGATCGCCGACGTGCTGACCTGGACGGCCGTGTGGACGGTCGCCGTCGTCGCGCTGACGATGCTGCTGTCGCTGGGCCTGGCCCAGCTGTTCAACCAGCGCTTCCCCGGCCGCCGGATCACCCGCTGGGCGCTCGTCGCGCCCTGGGCTGCGTCCGTCCTGATGACCGCGATCGGTTTCCGCTGGATGCTCGACCAGGTCGCGGGCGTCCTCAACCGGGTCCTGCTCGACCTCGGCCTGATCGACTCGGCCGAGGCGTGGACCGGCGACGCCGCGCACGCCAGACCGTGGCTGATCGCGGTCGCCGTCTTCGTGTCGCTGCCCTTCACCACGTACACGCTGCTCGCCGGGCTCCAGACCGTGCCCGGCGAGGTGTACGAGGCGGCCCGCGTCGACGGCGCCGCACGCCTCCAGACGTACCTCCGGATCACGCTGCCCCTGCTGCGGCCGGCGTTCCTGGTCGCCCTGGTGATCAACCTGATCAACGTCTTCAACTCGTTCCCCGTCATCTGGGGGATGACCCAGGGCGGCCCCAACGCCGACACCGCGACCACGACGGTCTTCATGTACATGTTGCGCAGTTACGACGTGGCCGAGTCGGCCGCCCTGTCGGTGGTCAACTTCGGCGCCGTCATCGTCATGGTCCTGGTCTTCCTCAAGGTCAGCGGCTGGAAGGAGACGGACCGATGAGCACCGCGACCCTTCACCCCCGTCCCCGCCCCCACCCCCACCTCCGTCCCCGCCCCCGCACGAAGACCGTGCTGCTCACCGTCACGGCCTGGGCGCTGGCCGCGCTCTTCCTGCTGCCGTACGCCGACATGGTGATCACGGCCGGGCGCCCGGCCGGCGAGCTGCGCGACAACGGCTATCTGCCCTCGCGCTTCGACTGGTCCGCGTTCGCCAGCGTCTGGAGCGAGACCACGCTCGGCCGGAACCTGTCCAACACCCTGCTGATCGCGGGCGGTTCGACGCTGCTCGTACTGCTCGTGGCGCTGCCCGCCGCCTACTACACGGCACGCGTCCGCTTCCGCGGGCGCAACGCCTTCCTGCTCCTGGTCCTCGTCACTCAGATGTTCCAGCCGACCGCCCTGCAGGTGGGCCTGTACCGGGAGTTCCACGCGCTCGGCCTGCTGGACACGACGACCGTGCTGATGGTGGCCAACGCCGCCTTCAACCTCGCCTTCGCCGTCTGGATCATCGGCGCCTACATCGGATCGATCCCCGTCGAGCTGGAGGAGGCCGCGATGGTGGACGGCTGCGGCCGGGCCCGCGCGCTGTTCCGCGTGACCCTGCCGCTGGCCATGCCGGGCATCGTCACCGCCGTGATCTTCACCTTCATCGCGGCCTGGAACGAGTTCATCATGGGCCTGACGCTCACCACCTCACCCGAGCGGCAGCCCCTCACCGTCGGCATCAACAACATGATCGGCGCCTACAGCGTGCAGTGGAACCAGGTGTTCGCCGCGTCGCTGGTGGCCATCGTGCCCGTGGTCGCGCTGTTCGCGGTCATCGAGCGCCATGTGGTGTCCGGGCTGACGGCCGGCTCGGTCAAGTAGACCGGCCGCAGGCCCCGTGGGCCCCTTCGTCAGACGCAGTGGACGTCGACGCCCTGGGCGGTGAGTTGTTCGACGAGTTCGTCGGGGGCGTCGTGGTCGGTGACGAGGGTGTGGATCTCGGAGATGGTGCAGACGCGGGCGAAGGCGCGCTGGCCGAGTTTGGTGGAGTCGGCGACGACGATGACCTTTTCGGCGCGTTCGGCCATGGCGCGGTTGGCGCTGGCTTCGCCTTCGTCGTGGGTTGCGGCGCCGAAGCGGGGGTCGACGGCGTTGACGCCGAGGATGGCGTAGTCGAGGGAGAGGCCCTGGAGGACCATGGCGGCGAGGGGGCCGGTGAGTTCGTAGGACTGGGGGCGGGCCACGCCGCCGGTGACGACGGTCTTGACGTAGGGGCGGACGGCGAGTTCGTTGGCGATGTTGACCGCGTTGGTGACGATGGTCAGCGCGGTGGAGCCGCCGTGTTCGGCGAGGTCGGCGCGGGTGGCGAGTTCGCGGGCGACTTCGGAGGTGGTGGTGCCGCCGTTGAGTCCGACGACGGCGCCGGGCGGGATGAGGGCGGCGGCGGCGCGGGCGATGCGGTGTTTCTCGTCGGCTTTGCGTGCGGTCTTGTAGCGCAGGGGGAGGTCGTAGGTGACGCCGCTGAGTACGGCGCCGCCGCGCGTGCGGGTGAGCAGTTGCTGGCGGGAGAGTTCTTCCAGGTCGCGGCGGACCGTCGCGGGTGAGACGTCGAGGAGTTCGGCGGCCTCGCCGACCTCGATGCTGCCGCGCTCGCTCAGCGCGTCGAGCAGCCGTGTCCACCGCTCGTGCGTGCTCATCACCGATCTCCTCGCCTCTGAAGTCGCCTCGCGACCTACCGGAGCCGAGAGTAACCCAGTTCGGCATATGCGTGATCATTCTTGCGTGTCATTGCTCAAAGTTGAGCACACAAGCTATAAACGAATCATCTTCAGTCATGCGGCTGGTGAAACCGGCCGACACGCCTTCGAGGAGGCCCCGTGAGTCACGTCGACGTGGAAATAGCCGAGCAGCCCGCCTGCTGGCTTCGGGCACTGGACGTCCGTCCGGCCGGACTGCCGCAGGCCGGCGAGCGGGTCGCGGTCGTGGGCTGCGGCACCTCGCTCTACATGGCGCAGGCGTACGCGGCGCTGCGTGAGGACGCCGGGCTCGGCGAGACCGACGCCTTCCCCGCCGCGGACTTCCCGGCCGCGCGCCGCTACGACCGGGTCGTGGCCATCAGCCGCTCCGGCACCACGACGGAGGTGCTCGACGCGCTCCACAGGGCCGGCGACACCCCGACCGTGGCGCTCACCGGAGACCTCGACACGCCCGTCAAGGACGTCGCCGACACCGTCGTGGACCTGTCCTTCGCCGACGAACGGTCCGTCGTGCAGACCCGCTTCGCGACGACCGCGCTGGTCCTGCTGCGCGCCAGCCTCGGCCCCGTACCGCAGGACCTCCCGCGGCAGGCACAGCACGCGCTGGCGGCTCCGCTGCCCGACGAGCTGCTGAACGCCGGCCAGTTCACCTTCCTCGGCACCGGCTGGAGCACCGGCCTGGCCCACGAGGCGGCGCTGAAGCTGCGCGAGGCCTCCGGATCGTGGACGGAGTCGTACCCGGCGATGGAGTACCGGCACGGGCCCATCAGCGTCAGCGGCCCCGGCACCGTCGTGTGGTCCTTCGGCGAACCGCCCGCCGGCCTCGCCGACCAGGTCCGCGCGACCGGCGCGTACCTCACGGTGTCCCCCGGCGACCCGCTCGCCGACCTCGTCCGCGCCCAGCGCCTGGCCGTCGCCCTCGCCGGACGCCGCGGCCTCGACCCGGACCACCCGCGCAACCTCACCCGCTCGATCGTCCTCACCGGCTCATGACCACCGCCACGAGCGCCGTGAGCACCACGAGCACCGTGAGCACCGCGAGGACCGCCACGCGGACGGTCGTCGCCCTGGACGTCGGCGGCACCCACATCAAGGGGGGCAGCCTCACCGACGGCGCCACCACCCTCGACCACACGGACCGCTGGTACACGCGCGCCGACCGCGGTCCCGAGGCGGTCCTGGAGACCGTCCTCTCCTGCGCCGCGGAACTCGTGGAACGCTGCCCCGACGCGCAGGCGGCCGGGATCGTCGTCCCCGGCATCGTCGACGAGGAGTCCGGGCTCGCCGTCCTCGCCGCGAACCTCGGCTGGCGCGGCGTGCCCGTCCAGGACTGGCTCGCCGAACACCTCGACCTGCCCGTCGCGTTCGGCCACGACGTACGCGCCGGCGGACTGGCCGAGGCGAGGATGGGCGCAGGCCGAGGCTGCGCCGACTTCCTCTTCGTCCCGGTCGGCACCGGCATCGCCGCCGCCGCGTTCAGCCGGGGCCGCGCGCTCACCGGCGCCCACGGCCGGGCCGGCGAGCTCGGGCACGTCCTCGTCCGGCCCGGCGGCGACCGCTGCCACTGCGGCGCCCGCGGCTGCCTGGAGACCGTGGCGTCGGCCGCTGCCGTCGCCCGCCGCTACGCACGCGCCACCGGCTGGCACGGCATCACCGCCAGGGAGGTCCAGCGCCGCGCCGAGACGGGTGACCCGGCGGCCGCCGGCATCTGGACCGAGGCGATCGAGGCACTCGCCGACGCCCTGGCCGTCGCGGTCACCCTGCACGACCCCGAACGCATCGTCCTCGGCGGCGGCCTGGCCCGCGCGGGCGAGGCCTACCTGGCGCCGTTGCGCGACGCCCTGACCCGGCGGCTGACCTTCCAGGCCGTACCGCACCTCACAGAGGCCCGGCTGGGAGACCGGGCGGGATGCGTGGGCGCGGCACTGCTGGCGCACGACCTCCTGGAACAGGCACGGGTGCGCTCGTGATCCTCACCGTCACCCTCAACCCCGCCCTCGACATCACCCACCACGTCGACCGCCTCACCCCCCACTCCGCCCACCGCGTCCGCGACGTCGGCGCCCGGGCGGGCGGCAAGGGTGTCAACGTGTCGCGGGTCCTGCACACCCTGGGCCTGCGCACGCTCGTCACCGGGCTGGCCGGCGGGCCGACCGGTGAGGCGGTACGCCGCGAACTCTCCCGGGCGGAACTGCCGGAGCGCCTCACGGCCGTCGACGGCGAGACCCGCCGCACGGTGGCCGTGGTCGACGAGCACACCGGCGACACGACGACGCTCCTCGAACCGGGGCCGGTCGTACGTCCGGAGGAGTGGCGCGACTTCCTCGCCGACTTCGACGCGTGCGTCGGCCGGGCCACGGTCGCCGTGCTCTCCGGCAGCCTCCCGCCCGGCCTCCCCGAGGACGCGTACGCGACACTCGTCCGCGCCGCCGGGGCCCGGGGCGTCCCGGCGATCCTGGACACGAGCGGCCCGGCGCTCCTGGCCGCGCTTCCGGCAGGCCCCGCCCTCGTCAAGCCGAACGCGGACGAACTGGCCGAGGCCACCGGCGAACCGGACCCGCGCCGGGCGGCGGCGGCCCTGCGCGCCGCCGGCGCCGAGGCCGTGGTCGCCTCCCTCGGCCCGGACGGCCTCCTCGCGGTGACCGCGTCGGGCGCCTGGCGCGGGGGGGCGGCGCCGCCGGGGCGGGGGGCCC
>NZ_JBSGIW010000137.1:0-13934 GCF_053605265.1 Streptomyces sp. NPDC003943
CGCCCCGCCGGGCGACCCCAAAAAACCCCCGCCCGCGGCCGCCGGGGGGGGGGGGGGGGGCGCCCCCGCGGGGCCGGGGGGGCCGCCGCCGCTCCGCGGCGGCGAAGGACCGGCGACGCACGGAGCTGAGGGACTTCCTGGTCAACCGGCGTGGCCGGCTGACCCCTGAGGACGTGGGCATCCCGAACTACGGACGCCGGAGGACGCCCGGCTTGAGGCGCGAGGAAGTCGCCTTCCTGGCAGGGGTCAGCGCCTCCTGGTACCAGTGGCTCGAACAGGGCCGGGACATCTCGGTGTCCCCGCAGGTGCTCGACGCCATCGCGCGAGCACTCCGCCTCGAACAGGCGGAGCGCACCTACCTCTATGTGCTGGCCGGCCTGAATCCGCCGGTGGCCCTCGGATCCGAGCCGCTCGAAGTGGATGTCATGCTGGCCCGCCTTGTGGAGAACAACTCTCCGTACCCGGCCTTCGTCGTCGATCCCTACTGGAACCTGGTGATCGCCAACGAGGCGACGTACGACATCCTCGGCTACCGCAGGAGCTACCGGAACTCCCTGGTGGCCTTCTTCACCAGTTCCCGGCTGCGTGAGCGCATCGTGAACTGGAACGAGCTCGCGCCATGGATCGCGGCGCAGTACCGGTACGGAATGATCAACCGGCCGCAGGACCTGGGATACGAGATCGTCGTCAACGAACTCATGAAACGCAGCCCGGAGTTCGCCGAGCTGTGGTCGCGGCACGACGTGCGGGCCGAGGGCGTGAACTTCAAGATCCTCGACCACCCGGAGCTGGGAGAGCTGCACTTCGATGTCGCCCGCATGCGCATCCCCCAGTTCGCCGACCTGCTGATCGTCCTCTACACGCCGCGGCCCGAGCGGGAGACGGGCGTGGACACCCAGGGGATCATCCAGCGGGCGGTCGACGCCTGAGAAACGCAAGTGCCGGCGGTGTGCCCCTGGGCTAGAGGGGCACACCGCCGGCACGTCTGTGTCAGCCGTTGAGCGTGGCCATCATCGGGGCCGGGTAGCGGTCGCCGACGGCGGTTCCCGCGGCGAAGACCGCGGACAGCTCCTCGGCCTCCGTGTCGCTCAGGGCGATCTCCAGCGCCGCCGTGTTCTCGTCGACGCGCTCCGGGCGGGTCGTGCCGGGGATCGGCACGACCGACTCGCCGGCGCGCAGCACCCAGGCCAGCGCGACCTGAGCGGGCGTCACGCCACGGTCGGCGGCGATCTCCTGGAGCCGGCCGAGCAGCTTGCGGTTGGCCGCGAGGTTGTCGCCCTGGAAGCGCGGGGCGATGCGCCGGAAGTCGTTGTCGGCCAGGCTGTCGACCGAGGAGATCGCCCCGGTGAGGAAGCCGCGGCCGAGCGGGGAGTACGGCACGAAGCCGATGCCCAGCTCCGCGAGGGTCGCCAGGACCCCGTCCTCCTCGGCGTCCCGCGTCCACAGCGAGTACTCGGACTGCACCGCGGTGATCGGGTGCACCGCGTGGGCGCGCCGGATCGTCGCCGCCGACGCCTCGCACAGGCCGAGGTAGCGGACCTTGCCCTCGGCCACCAGCTCGGCCATCGCCCCGACGGTCTCCTCGACCGGGACCCGCGGGTCGACGCGGTGCTGGTAGTAGAGGTCGATGTAGTCGGTGCCGAGACGCTTCAGCGAGCCCTCGACGGCCCAGCGCACCGTCTCGGGGCGGCCGTCCGGGATCCGCGGCGGGGTCTCGCGGGAGTAGGTGCCGAACTTGGTGGCCACCACCACCTGGTCGCGGCGGCCGGCGATCGCCCGGCCGATCAGCGACTCGTTGGTCTCCGGGCCGTAGTGGTCCGAGGAGTCGAGGAAGTCGACCCCGAGGTCAAGGGCCCGCTCGATGGTGGCGATCGAGCGCGACTCCTCGACGGAGCCGTACCCGAAGGTCATGCCCATGCATCCGAGGCCCACCGCCGAGACGTTCAGGCCCTGGCTTCCGAGCTGTGTCCTGCGCATTGTCTTCCCTGTCTTCCTGATGTCCGTGTGCGTGTGGGGGGATCAGATGGTGACGGTGGTGCCGTCGAAGCGGGTGAAGGTGAAGCCGCCGCCCTCGTTGAACAGCGGTTTCTGGGCCCGCATCACCTCAAGGGCGATCGTCTCGCCGAGCCGGAACGCCTCGGTGTTGTCGCTGCGGTAGTGGACGCCCGCGGAGGCGCGGCCCGCACCGATGTTGGCCGCCAGCTTGTTGAGCTCGCCGCCGATGGTCAGGGAGTCCTTGTCGGCCCTGGTGTACGGCACGAGGGTGGTGCCGTCCGCGCTCGGCACGACCGGGTCGGGCAGCACGTACGACTCGTTGAACCACGCCTTGAGCACGGTCGTGCACGCGCCGGCGACGGTGCCGTGGCCGCTCTGGTACGACGGGCTCATCGGCGAGCCCTCGGGGAAGGACTGCGGCAGCAGGTAGGAACCGTGCTTCGCCAGCGTCCGGTCCAGCGCCTCGGACTTCAGGATCTCCTCGGGGAGGAGCCCCGCGTAGCGCCCGGGGCTGCGCCGCAGGTGCACCTCGATGCGTCCGCCGAACGCCTCGGGGCGCAGCCGCCGGTGGACGTAGAACTGCTGGTACTCGGTGTGCTTGATGGCCCGGACGGCGACCTCGGCGAGGAGCGAGACCAGGTGCGGCGTCCCGTACGTGGGGAAGCCCATCTGGTTCTTGGAGGTCAGATAGGGGTTGCCCGGGTCCTGGGCCTTCGCCTGCGGCAGGCCCAGCATGATCAGCGCGGCGTTGAGGTACGCCTGGTAGAGGACGTCGAAGTGCGTGTAGTGCGCCATGTCGCGCGGGGTCTGCACGTAGCGGGTGTGGACGAAGTCCCGCTGGGTGGCGCGCGCGGCGCCGCGCTGGAGCGCGAGCCACTCACCGAACTCGGTGCCGTAGTCCACGCCCGGCTGGACGGTGTCGTGCAGCTGCGGCACGCGCAGGGTGCCGTACTGGACGGTCTGGAGCAGGAACTGCGAGACGAACGGTCCGGTCAGGTCGGCCGGGGTGTTTCCGCGGAAGAGCGAGTGCGGGGTGACCTTGCCGTCCTGCTTGGCCATCCGGCCGTCGGAGTACGTGGACAGGTCGGCGGCCGCGGCGGCGGCGAGCGGCGAGTCCTCGAAGTCGGTGAACTTCACGTCGCGCAGCAGCGCCAGCCAGTACAGCTCGGCCATCTCGGCGGCGGCGTGGGCGCTGTTCACCCGGGGCGCGGGCGGGACGACCAGCTTGGCGAAGTCGGGCCCGGCGAGGTCGTACGCGAGACCGCCCTGCGGGCCGAGCTGCTTGCGGTCGCCCGCCATGGGGATCGCGTCGAAGTCGGCCGGGTTCCCGCTCGTGAGGGCCTTCAGCATCAGGGCGTAGGCCGGGACGTCGACCTCACCGATGTCGTTGTGCGGCAGCCCCTTCGAGTAGTTGCCGATCCTGGCGGGGAGCGACGACTCGTCGCCGTTCACCGGGTGGTCCGGCAGCGTCGTCGGATAGTCGCGCTCGGCGGCCTGCCGGCGCAGCGTGCGGCCGATCCGCGTCCGCTCGCTCAACCGCGCCTTGTCGGCGACGGTTTCCCCGGCGGCGTACGAGGGGGAGGAGGCGCCGGCTTCCGCAGCCGTGAGGCCGAGGGCGGCGGACAGGGCCGCGGTGGACCTGAGGAGGGTTCTACGGTGCATCGGTGTTCCCGTTTCTCACGTGTGCGTACGTGCCTGGGGCGCTCAGGCCCGCTCGGTCTCGAGGCGGAAGTCCTGGGCGTCGTAGTCGCGCTTGCCGAGTTCGAGGGCGCGCTCGATGCTCATCACGGGGGTGAGGCCGAGGACGGCGGTGATCTTCTCCATGCGCTCGGGCATGGTGCCGCTGACCCGGTACAGGGGGATCCCGAACTCCTCGACGGTCTCCAGGAGCATCCGGTCGATCGTGTCGCGGAAGCCCTTGTTCATGGGGCGGTGGCCGTCCGAGGTGATCTCCAGCTCGTGCTCGAGGTGGATGAACACGTCGTAGGTCTGGCGCACGTGCGCCCGGAACGCCTTGCCGTACTCGTCGACGACCTCGCCGAAGAAGCGCATCTCGTCGCTGGTCTCGGGGGCGAGGCCGCCCTCGTTGGCGGCGGTGGCGCTGGGGTTCATGCCGTGGGCCACGCGGGCGGCGCCGTAGAGCCACTCCTGGAGGGAGGAGCCGTCGGACAGGAACGTGTCGCCGAGCTTGGCCTCCTCGACCGCCCGGCCGCAGTGGCGGCGCAGCATCAGGTGCAGGAACTCGGCCGGGGTGACGTCGGCGAGCGCCTTGCCGGGTACGGCCTCCGGAAGGATCTCGCGGATCGTCCTGGCGAGGGTGCGCGGAACGCCCAGGTAGTGCGAGAGGGCCATGACCGTGGAGGTCTTGCCAGCCGAGTAGGTGCCGGAAACGGAGATCTTCATGTCAGGCCTTCGGGGTGGGTCGGCCGGCAGCGGACGCGGCGGCGCTCGACGGGAGTTCGTGGGCGAAGGAGCACTGCATCTCGTAGCCGCCCAGGAGGGAGCTGACCGTGACGTCGCGCCAGATCCCGCCGCGCAGCGGCACGAGCCACTTCTCGGTGAACGCGGCGTGGGCGGTGGTGGGTTCGGCGGCGAGACGGTCGGGGCCGACGGCGGTCAGGACCGTCTGCTGCATCCACAGGGTGTTGCTGTCGCTGCGGCTGATGCCGTCGAGCTCGTACAGGAGCACCTGGATGAGCTGCAGGTTCGTGACGAAGCAGTCGATGGGCGAGAGGCCGGCTGCCAGCAGGTCGCCGTCCAGGCCGTCGACGACCGCCTCGTAGCCCGGCAGGCTGCGCGTGGTGACGGTCGCGGTGGCGGTCGAGGCCTCCACGTCGGCGCGGACGTCCTCGATGGTGTGCTCGCGCAGCTTGAAGCCCTCGCCGTAGTAGCGGCCGGCGGCCGGGCCGAGGACCGCGTCGAGCGAGGCGTACTCGCCGTCTTCGGAGACCTGGACCGGTGCCGCGTGCTCGATCTCGTACCGGGCCGTCATGACGCCCACGTGCGCGGTGAAGGTCGACACGTGGCCGCCCTCGGCGGCGGGGTCCTTGCGGGTGCGCCGGAGCTCGGCGCCCGCGGACAGACCGGTGAGATCCTCCTGCGGGGTGGTGCCCGCCTTCAGGGTGATCTTCCGGACGCGGGCCCGGCGCCGCTGGCCGGCGTCGAGCCGGTGGGCGTGGACGAGGTACGCCTCGCACAGCTGGAGTCCGAGCACCAGCATGTCGACGGTGCTGACGTGCGGGAACAGGTCGGTCGACGCCTTCTTCTTCGACCAGTCACGCGGGTAGGACAGCGAGATGACGGCGCTGACTCCGGGCCGGTCACCCATGGCGACGCGGACGCCGTCGACGGCGTACTCGGCTCGTCGGTAGCCGGCCGAGAAGAAGCGGGTCTCGGAGGGGCCGAGGTAGTCCTCGACGGAGGGCAGGCGCAGCAGGGTCGGTGTGGACATGGCTCAGGCCTCCTTGCGGGCTCTCAGCGCCTGCTCGTACGCCTGGACCAGGGCGCCGACGGTGCGCAGGGTCACGAAGCCCTCGCCCTCCCCGTCCCCGAAGGGGTCGACGCCGACCTTGGTCTCCAGGCGGATGATGAGCCGGGCGAACGCGAGCGAGTTGAGGCCGAGGGCGCTCAGCTCGGTCTCGGCGGTGACATCGCCGAGGTCGTCGGCGACGTCCTCGTCCAGGACCGCGGTGATCTCGTCGACGACCACGGTCTGTACGTCAAGGGTCAGCATGTGATTCCTCCATCGATGACGAGCCGCTGGCCGGTGACGAAGCCGGCCTGCGGCGAGGCGAGAAAGAGCACGGCGTCGGCGATCTCCTCGCGGTCGCCGAGACGGCCGAGCGGGGTGCGGCGCTGGATGCGCTCCCGGTACTCCGGGGTGACCACCTCGGTCATGTCCGAGTCGAAGAAGCCGGGCACGACCGTGTTGACCCGGATGCCGGCGGGGCCCAGCTCGCGGGCGAGGCTGTGGGTCAGACCGTCCAGGCCCGCCTTCGCGGCGCTGTAGGCGGCCACGCCGCGGTAGCCGCGGACGGCGTTGACCGACGAGACGTTGATGATCTGGCCGCCGCCCGAGGCCACCATGGACCGGGCGACCGTCTGGGCCAGGGCCACGGGCGAGGTGAGGTTGGCGGTGATGAGGGCTTCGACCTGTCGCGGCGGCATCGTCACGAACAGGCCCTGGTCGAGCACGCCCGCGTTGTTCACCAGCAGGTCGACCTGGCCGAAGTGCCGGATCGCGGTCTTGGCCGCCGCCCGCACGGTGTCGGGCTCCTGGAGGTCGGCCTCGGTCCAGAAGAACCGGTCGGGCTCGGCCTTCAGGGTGTCCTCGACGAACTCGCCCGCGCTCCGGCTGAAGGTGGCGACCTTCCAGCCCTCCGCGAGCAGCCGGGTGACCAGGGTCCGGCCGAGGCCGCGGCTGCCGCCGCTGACCAGCGCCACGCCGCTCATGCCGCGCTCCGGGTCTTCTTGAAGCGGTCCGAGTGCTGCTCGGCCTCGGAGACCCTGACGACGAGAGGCACCTTGTACGCCTCCAGGCGGGCGGCGCAGTGCTCCTGGACGCGGGCGGAGACGGTCTGCTCGTCCTCCGGGCGTACGAGCTTGACCGTGGCCTGGACGATCATGCCGGTCACCGCGTTGCGCCGGCCGGAGACGGTGACGTCCGCGATGTTGTCCACCTCGAGCACGGCGTTCTCGACCTCGGCCGGGTAGACCTTCTCGCCGCCCACGTTGATGATCTCCGAGCGGCGGCCGAGGATCTTCACGTACTCGCCCTCGACCACCACCACGTCCTGGGTGTTGAAGTAGCCCTCCTCGTCGAAGGGGGCCGGGGCGTTGAGGTAGCCGAGCATGGCCATCTCGGAGCGGACCCACAGCACGTCGTCGACGATCTTGTAGTCGAAGCCGCTGCCGCTGCCGAGCTTGACCCACAGCGAGGAGTCGTCCTTCGATTTGGTCGGCAGGATGCCCAGCTCGGACAGGCCGTAGGTCTGCTTCAGACGGACGTCGGGGAGGGCCTCGTGGAAGGCCCGCAGGGTCTGCTCGGGCATCGGCTCGGTCCCGTACGAGACCAGGCGCAGCGAGGAGGCGTCGTGCCGCCGGACGGCTCCGGAGACCAGGGCCATCGTGAGGAAGGTCGGCGTGGTGGGCAGCACCTCCACCCGGTGGGCCTCGATGGCCGAGAAGACGCTGTCCGGGGTGCGCTCGGCCACGGTGACGACCGCACCTCCGTGCACCAGGGTGTGCAGCAGGGTGTTGATGCCGCCGATGTGGTCGAGGTTGAGGAAGGAGAGCGTGCGCGCGGAACGCCCGCCCTGGTAGCGGGCGAGGACCTTGGTGAAGTCCAGGACGGACGCCTTGCTGCGTCCCGTGGTGCCCGAGCTGAAGAGGACGAGCCCGGGCCGCTCCTCGCGGCGCAGCGCGGCGAACAGCTCGTGGCTCGCCGAGCGTCCGGTGGCGGTGATGCTCAGGCCCGCCTCCGTCCCGTCGAGCGTGATGACCGTCTCGACCTCGGCGATCTCGTGGAACTCGGTGCGCTTGGCGTCCGGCAGCGTGACCAGCGGGACGATGATCGCGCCCGCCTCGATGAGGGCGACGAGCGCGGCGCAGGCCTGCGGCGAGTACGCCGACTCCAGCGCGACGACCTGCCCGGCACGGACCCCGTGCTCGTCGAGCCGGGCGCGCCACTGTTCGACGGCGGTCAGCAGCGTCTGGTAACTCGTGGCCTGACCATGGAAGATGATCGCCTCTCGGTCGCCGTGCGACCGCAGCGCCTCTGTCAGTGACTGGATCATGCATCGATCGTGAAGCCACCCAGAACAGACAGAAAGGTGGCCGCTGGTCCTGGTGTCACGGCCACCAGCCAGCGGCTCCGTCCAGCACCTAGTTTGAACTGACTGTTCTCTTCAGACACTTCTCGATCAGGAGCGCCGCCATGCGTGCGATCAGCCAGCAGGACGTCTACGGAGGCCCTGAGGTTCTCAAGGAGGTCGAACTGCCGGTGCCGAAGCCGGGGCCCGGTCAGGTCCTCGTACGCGTGCGGGCCGCCGGCATCAACCCCACCGACTGGAAGGGCCGGGCGCGGAAGGGGTGGTTCGAGCAGCCCCCGCGCGTCCTCGGCTGGGACCTGTCCGGCACGGTGGAGGAGGTCGGCTTCGGGGTCGCCCTCTTCCAGCCCGGCGACGAGGTGTTCGGCATGCTGCCGTACCCGCACGGGGTGGGCTCGCACGCCGAGTACGCCGTCGGCCCGGCCCGCGCCTTCGCCCGCAAGCCGGACGGGATCGACCACGTCCAGGCCGCCGCCCTGCCGCTGGCCGCCCTCACGGCCTACCAGGCCCTGGTGGACACCGCCGACGTCCAGCCGGGACAGCACGTGCTGGTCCACGCCGCCGCCGGAGGCGTCGGCCACCTCGCCGTCCAGCTGGCCAAGCACCTGGGTGCCCGCGTCACCGGTACGGCCAGCGCCGCCAAGCACGACTTCGTACGCTCCCTCGGCGCGGACGACGTGATCGACTACCGCGCCGGGGACTTCCGCGACGCCGTCCGGGACGTCGACACGGCTCTGGTGCCGTTGATCGACGACACCCGGATCCGCACGGTGGACGTGCTGCGCCGCGGCGGCACCCTGGTCGCCCTGCTGCCCGGCGCCACCGAGGACGAGCTCGACGCGGCCGCCCGCCGTGGCGTCCGCTACGCGGCGATGCTGGTGGAGCACGACCACACGGGCATGAAGGCCATCGCCGACCTGGCCGCCAAGGGGGTGCTGCGCGCCCATGTGCAGGAGGTCATCCCGCTCGCCGAGGCCGCCCGCGCCCACGCCCTGGGCGAAGAGGGCCATGTGACCGGCAAGTTGGTGCTGGTTCCCTGACCCGTCGGGTCCCGTCCGGTCGGGTCGGGTCCGGTCTGCCCGGTGCCGCTACGGCGCCGGGCTGATGCCCGGCTGGCCGAAGGTGTCCGGGACCGGGAGGGTGGACCAGTGGCCGACCGGCCAGGCGAGGACGACGGCGCGGCCGACGACGTCGCTGACCGGGACCATGCCGCCGTGCGGGTCGGTCTGGTGGTAGCGGGAGTCCAGTGAGGACTGGCGGTGGTCGCCCATCACCCAGATCTCGCCGCTGGGGACCTTGACCTTGAACTGGCCGGGGGCGTCCGGGCTGCACGGGGTGTTGCCGGGGAAGACGTACGGCTCGTCGAGCGGCTTGCCGTTGACCTTCAGCGGGCCGGAGCCGGCGCACTCGACGGTGTCGCCGGCGACCCCGATGACGCGCTTGATCAGGTGCTGCTCGCCGGCCGCGGGCATCAGGCCGATGAAGCCGAGGAACTTCTGGGCCGCGTTGGGCTCCGCCACCGGGCGGCCCGCGAGCCAGCCGGCCGGATCGCGGAAGACGACGACCTCGCCCCGCTCGGGCTCGGAGCCGAACCACGGGGTGAGCTTGTCGACGAGGACGCGGTCGTCCTGCTGCAGGGTGTTCTGCATGGAGCCGGAGGGGATCAGGAAGGCCTGGAGCAGGAAGGTCTTGATCAGGAAGGCCAGCACCAGGGCGAGGGCGACCAGGACCGGAAGCTCCTGCCACAGCGGCCGCTTCTTCTTCCCGTTCTTCTCGCCGCTCTGCTCTCCGTCGGGCCCGTCGCCGCCGGACGCGGTGCCGGCCTCCTCGCCGACTCCCTCGCCGGGCTCGCCCTCCGGGCGCTCCCGCTCGGACCGCGCGTCGATCACCACGTCCCCCACGTCCACCGCTCCTGACTCCGTCGAACCTGTGTCGACGGCGTCGAAAACTCCTGCCGTCTGACCGGACTTTATGCCGGATGATGCCGTCGGGGGTGCCCGCGGGCCCACTGTCACCACGTACGAGTGACCCGGCGGGCCCCGGTCTTTGTTTCTCACGGAGGGGAATGGCATGAGCGGGGACAGCGGGGAGTTCGAGGTCACCGAGCGGACGCGGCTGCGGCGGATGCGGGAGAAGGGGAGCCACTCGCGGGCGGACCTGGACGCCGTGCTCGGGGCGGGCTTCCTCTGTTACCTCGGGGTCGTCGTGGACGGGGCGCCGATGGTGGTGCCGACCGTGTACGGGGTCGACGGGGACCGGTTCTACGTGCACGGGTCGGTGGCGAGCCGGAGCCTGGTGCAGGCGCCCGACGGCGTGGTCTGCGTGAACGTGACGCATGTCGACGGACTGGTGCTCGCGCGGTCGGTGTTCGAGCACGGCGTGAACTACCGCAGCGCGATGATCTACGGCGTGCCGCGGATCGTCACCGACCCGGAGGAGAAGCTGCGCGGTCTGCGGGCGCTGACCGAGCAGTCGGCGCCGGGGCAGTGGGAGTACGTGCGGCAGCCCAGCCGCAAGGAGCTCGCGGCGACCGCGCTCGTGGCGCTCGACCTGACCGAGGCGTCCGTGAAGGTCGCGAGCGGCTTCCCGGACGACGGCGACGGGCCCGACGCCGAACTGGGCGTGTGGGCCGGGGTGCTGCCGATGGTCACGCGCTTCGGCGAGCCCGTCGCCGACCCGCTGCTCCCGGCCGGCATCGAGCCGCCCGCGCACATCGCCGAGCGGGCCGGGACCGTCTTCGGTTCGTAGTGCCTGTCCGGCCGATCATGGGTGGGGCCGCGGCCTGTCCGACCCTGATCCGGCCTGATCGGCGAGACACCCCCCTAGCCGCCCTCGGACTCCTTGTCCGCCGGCTGTTCCGCCATCGGGGTGAGTCCCAGCCGGGCCACGTGGTCCTCGTCCGACAGGGCGTCCACGGCGGTGATCCGGTCGTCCAGGACGGTGAAGCGGAAGACCGTCTCCGGCCGTCCGTCCGGTGCCGCCCGCAGCAGGCCCGCCGCGCCGTCCACCAGGGCCGGCAGGGTCGCCCGTACGCGCTCGGCGAGGGCCCGGGCCACCGCCCGCGCCCCGTGGGCGGGCGCCGTGGCGGGGCTGTCCGAGCGCAGCACCGCGTCCGGGTCGAGGAGGGCGCGCAGCGCCGCGGCATCGCCGCCGCGGGCCGCGGAGCGGAAGGCCAGGACGACCTCGCGCTGGCGCGCCGGGTCGGGGGCGGGCATCTCCTCGGTGCCCTCCAGCCGGTGCCGGGCGCGGGCGGCCAGCCGGCGGGTGGCGGCGGGCGCGCGCTCGACGACCGGGGCGATGTCGTCGTACGGGATCGAGAACTCGTCGTGCAGGACGAAGACGACCCGCTCGGAGGGCGTGAGGACGTCGAGGGCCTCCCGCTCGGCGCCCGGCGGCAGCGAGCGGTCCCACGGGTCCCGGAGGACCGGGCGCCGCGCCTCGCGCGAGCGCAGCAGGTCCAGGCAGGTCCGGGCGACGTCCTGGGGTGTCGCCCCGACCCGTACGGCCTCCCCGGCTTCGTCGGGCGAGCCGAGGAGTCGGGTCGCCATGGCCGCCCGTACGTCGGCGGGCGCGGCCGTGCCGGTGTCCGGCGCGTTCACCGTGCTTCCCGTCCCCGGTCAGTCGTCGCCGTGGCCCGGGCCGCCGCTGCCGAAGCCTCCGCTGGAGATGCCGCCCCACTTGCGCTTCTCCTCGGTGGGCGGCTCGGCCTGGGTCTCGCCGCCGTCCTTGAGCTGGTACGGCATGAGCCGGTGCTCGCCGTCGGTCTGCGGCATCTCCTTGGGCTTGCGGTACTCGGACGACTCGCCGGGCAGCCCGCCGTCCTCCGGCCGGTGCGGCTGGGCCTCCGGGTCCGGCGGCGGGAGCTCCTTGTTCTTGACCCTGATGCCGAACGCGAAAGCGCCGATGAGGACGGCGACCACGATCAGGCCGCCCAGGACCTGGGCGAGGCCGGACTGCCAGACACCGGCCGCCGTGGTGACCGGAGCGGATGCCACGAGGAAAGTGTTCATACGGTCATGATTACCCCGTTTCGGGTGGTTCGGACAATCGCGATCCGAGTGAGCTCGCGGGATCTCGCCTGATCTCGCGGGATTCCGCGTGATTCCCCGGGAACACGCTGAACATTTCCCGGGAACACGCTGAAACATTTCCCGGGGGCCGTCGCGTCAGTGAGGTGTGAGCGCGAATCCAGCGCACACAAGCGAACTCGTGACAGCGACGGAGGGAGGGACATGAGACAGTCCCGCGCGGACGAGTTCCTGGAGTTCGCCTCCGCCCGATCGGGGCATCTCTTCCGCTCGGCATGCCTGCTGACCAGTGGCGACACTCATCTCGCCGAGGACCTGACGCAGGAGACGCTGGGCCGGATGTACGCCCTGTGGGGGCGTGCCAACCGGATCGGCAACCCGGCCGGCTACGCACAGACCGTGCTCGTACGGACCTTTCTGAGCCACCGCAGGCGCCGCTCGGCCACCGAGCGCCCCCTCGGCGAGCTCCCTGACCGGGCGCCGGAGAACGGCGAGGACCCCGCCCTGCGGATCGCCCTGCTCGACGCCCTCGCCGGGCTCGCGCCCAAGGACCGGGCGGTGGTGGTGCTGCGCTACTGGGAGGACCGCAGCATCGAGGAGACCGCGCACGCCCTGCACGTCAGCTCCGCGGCGGTGCGCACCCGCTCCTCGCGCGCCCTGGCGAAGCTGCGGGAGCGGCTCGGCGGCAGCCTGATCGAGCTGGCCGCCCACTGACCTGGCCTCCCGAACCTCTTACTTTTTCTCACTCACGGACCGGAACGGTGATCCCGCCATGCCTCAGCACGAGGAGCACGACGTGACGAACGGACGATTCGAGGACGAACTGGGCGCTGTCCTGCGCCGCACCGGCGAGGGCTTCGTCGCCGACGACCGGCGCGAACTCGCCGCCGGCGGGCTCGCCCGTGGCCGCCGCCGACTGGTGCGGCGCCGCATCGCCACCGCCGGCGGCGCGCTCGCGCTCGCCGCGATCGGCGTGGGCGGAGTGTACGGGGGCTCCCTCCTCGGTGGCTCCGGCGGCTCCGGCGGCGTCGAGCAGGTCTCGGTGGCCGGCCCGAAGCCCGCCGCGGGCAACGGTGGGCAGGGCAGCGGCCAGAAGGGCGGCGCCGTCCCCGACACGGCGCAGATCACGGTCGCCGAGCTCGCCGCCGTCCTCAAGGCCAACACCCCGGCCGGCACCTGGCAGATCGACAACGAGGGCGGCACCGGCCAGTCCGTCACCGGCGTCTACGACGACGGCAAGGGCAAGGCGGGCGTCTCCGTCGGCCTGTACCGGGCCGGTGAGAGCGGCGAGGCGGGCGCGGACCAGGTGACCTGCCCGGACAAGGTGTACGTCCCGTACGACGCCTGCACCAGCCGGCGGCTGCCCGGCGGCGACCGTCTTATGGTCTTCCAGGGGTACGAGTACCCGGACAAGCACGTCCTGACCAAGAACTGGCGGGCGGTGCTGCTCACCAAGGACGGCTTCGTCGTCGACGCGAGCGAGTACAACGCGCCGACCGAGAAGGACTCGGCGATCAGCCGCCAGAACCCGCCGTTCGACGCCGCTCAGCTGAAGACCCTGGTCACCGCCGAAGGCTGGCGCCCGCTGCTCAAGCAGCTGCCGGTGCCGAAGAAGCCGAAGGGCGACCCCGGGCAGGCCCCCGACACCGCGATCGCCGAGCCGAGCAGCGCCCAGGTCCAGGCGACCCTGATCTCCCTGCTGCCCAAGGGGCAGGGCCTGAAGGTCGTCGACAAGGGCACCCAGGGCAGCTACGTCGTCGTCGACGACGGCAAGGGCCGCAGCCTCGTCCAGATCAACGTCCAGCCCGACATGAACGACGTCCGCGGGGACCTCTTCACCGGCAGCGACGTCACGACCGAGGCCGACGGCACGGTGGTGAAGCTGTCGAAGCGGCCCGGCGAGAAGGGCGGCGAGGGCGTCGTCTGGTGGAGCGCCGACACCATGGGCAAGGACGGCTTCCGGGTCGTGATCTCGGCCTTCAACTCCGGCACCCGATTGTTCACTGCACTGTACTGCGAGGCACCCCTGATGACGGCACTGACGGCGGTGTTCGCCCTGGCCACCAGTCTGCTCTGGGGACTC
>NZ_JBSGIW010000138.1:0-13821 GCF_053605265.1 Streptomyces sp. NPDC003943
CGACCGGGTGCGCGGCGCGCTGATCCCGCTGGACAACGCGAGCGAGTGGCGGCTGGACGTCATCCTCGGCCCCGGCGACCCCGGCACGCCCGGGGAGGTGCTCGCCGCCTTCCCGCCCGAGCGGTGCGCCGAGCTGGTGCGGGCCGCCTCGGGCGTGCCGGATCTCGCCGTGCGGGTCCTTGGCGCCGTTCCGTGGGAGGCCGCCGCCAAGGTGGCGCGCCGGTTCCGCGCCGGCCGGGTCTTCCTCGCGGGCGACGCCGCCCACGTGATGCCGCCGAGCGGTGCCTTCGGTTCGAACTCCGGTGTCCAGGACGCCCACAACCTGGCGTGGAAGCTGGCCGCGGTGCTCGCCGGGCAGGCCTCCCCCGGTCTGCTCGACAGCTACGAGGCCGAACGCCGGCCGCTCGGTGCGGCCACCGTACGGCAGGCGGTGCTGCGCCAGCGGGACCGGCCGCGCGACGGTGGGCGCGGGGCACGGCGGGTGCTGCCGCCCGGTCTCGTGGACGACACCACCGTGTGGTTCGGCTGGCGCTACGCGGTGGACGGTGACGTGTGGGTGACCGATCCGCGCGGCCTGCCGGGGACCCGGGCCCCCCATGTGCCGTTGCTGCGCGCCGGTACGGAGTGCTCGACCCTGGACCTGTTCGGCGACGGCCCGGTGCTGCTGACGGGCTCCCGCCCTGGACCGTGGCCGGCGGCGGCCGGGGCGGCGGCGCGGCGCCTCGGCGTGCCGCTCCGGGTGCACGGCATCGGCGGCGACGGGGCGTACGAGGACCCGGGCGGCGACTGGGCGAAGGCGTACGGCACGACGGACGCCGGGGCGGTGCTGGTCCGCCCGGACGGGGTGGTGGCCTGGCGGTCCGCCGGGGCACCGGACGACGCCGAGGACGCCCTGCACGCCGCCCTCGCCCGGATGCTCGGCCGCTGACGCCCGCCCCGGCGGTCCGGCTCAGGTGTGCTCGATCAGTACCGCGGCGTCGCGGTCGCCGTCCCCGGCCGCGACGACGTCGGCGAAGCGGGCCCGTACGGTGTCGAGCACGGGCATCGCGACACCGGCCCGTGCCGCGTCGGTGACGGCGAGGCGCAGGTCCTTCTCCATCAGCGCGGAGCGGAAGAAGGCCGGCTGGTAGCTGCCCTTGCGCATCAGCTCGGCGCGGAACCGCAGGACCTCGGAGCTGAACCCGCTCCCGGCGATGGTCGCGAGCAGCCGGTCCCGGTCGAGGCCGGCCCGCCCGCCGTACGTCACGGCCTCGGCGAGCGCGGCGACCTGGGCGCCGAGCAGCAGGTTGAGGATCAGCTTGGCGGTGGCGGCGGCGCCCGGCGCGCCGAGCGGCACGACCTCGGAGCCGATGGTCTCGAGGACCGGCCGCACCGCCTCGATGTCGGCGTCGTCGCCGGAGACGAAGACCCGCAGCAGGCCCTCCCGGGCCTGCAGCGGGTTGCCGACGACGCACGCCTCGACCCGGCGCAGCCCGGCCTCGGCGAGCCGGGTCGCGCTGTGCCGGGCGTACTCCGGCGAGACGGTGGAGGTGTCGATGACGGTGCTGCCGGGCTCCAGCGCGGGGACCACCTCGCCGAACAGCACCTTCTCGACGGCGGCCTCGTCGCTGAGGCTGAGCAGCACGGTGCTGACGCCTTTCACGGCCTCGGCCGGCGAGCCCGCGGCCACGGCGCCCTGGGCGAGGAGCGGTGCGGCCTTGTCCGCGGTCCTGTTGTGGACGGTCAGCCGGTATCCGGCGCCGAGCAGGCGGTGTGCCATGCCGCCGCCCATGCTGCCGAGTCCGATGAAGGCCAGAGTGGTGGGGCTCATCGTGCCGCCTTCCTTCGCGTTGCCTGGTGGGAGGGGGTTGCCGCGACAGGGGGCTGTCCCCGGCGCCGGGGGGAGGGGCGCCGGGGACAGCGGTCGCGGGGTGCGGGTCGTTCAGTAGGCCGCGTCGACCTCGTAGACCGCGAACGGCGTGCCGGTGCGGGTGTCCCGGTAGGGGCGCAGCGGCGCCGTGTCGTCGCGGTGTTCCGGACCGGCCTCCCAGTCCTGGAAGGCGGTCGTGCTCGCCCAGCGGCTGACCACCACCAGCGAGCCGGGGTCGTGCAGCCGGAGGAGCAGTTCGTTGCCGAGCATCCCCGGCACCTTGGCGAGCCGTTCGCTGACCTGGTGGTAGGCGGCGCGTACCGCGGCGAGTTCGGCGTCGTCGCGCGCGAACTGGTACACCAGCACCCGCACCTCAGGCATCGGCGCTCGCCGCCGTTCCGGGGATGTGGGCGGTGACCTCCATGGTGTGGAAGGAGCCGCCGCTGCGGTAGGGGTGCAGCCTGGCCCGGTGTTCCAGGTGGGCGGGGCTGTTCTCGAAGGCGCGGAAGCGCGGCTCGTCCAGCCAGTCGCTGACGATCCAGTAGACGCCGTCCGCGCCGGTGTCCTTGCACAGCCACTGCCCGAGGTTGGCCGGGTGGCCGGTGACCGCGTCGGTGCCGCGGTGCCACTCCTCGACGAAGGCGTGTTCGGCGCCGGGCTTGAGCTCCATCCGCAGGGTGACCCGGAACGTCATCAGGAGATCCCCCCGTCGACGCTGACGGTGGACCCGGTGACGTACCGGGACAGGTCGCTGGCGAGCCAGAGGATGGCGCCGGCCACCTCGTCCGGGGTGCCGAGGCGGCCCAGCGCGGTCTTGGCGCTGTAGCGCTCGACCATCAGCTTCCGCTGGTCCTCGGGAAGCGCGTGCAGGTTCTCGGTCTCCACCACGCCGAGGGCGACGACGTTGAACCGGATGCCCTTCGCGCCGAACTCCTTGGCCAGCGAGCGGCTGAGGCCGACCAGGGCCGCCTTCGTGGCGGTGTAGTGCGAGCGCAGCGGGATGCCGGCCTCCACCGCCTTGGAGCCGATGCTGATGACGGACGAGCCCTCGTGCAGCAGCGGAAGGGCGTGCTGGATCACGAGGTGGGCGGCGGTGACGTTGGTGGTGAAGATCCGCTGGAACTCCTCCACCGGCAGGTCGGCGTAGGGGACGTGGCTGATCGTGCCCGCGTTGTTGACGACCAGGTCGAGTCGGCCGTACGCCGTTCCGGCCCGCTCCACCAGGGAGGCGACCTCTTCCGGCCTGCTGAGGTCGGCCCGCAGGACGTGATGGTCGCCGCCGGTCTCCTTCAGCTCTCGTTCCAGCGAACCGACGTGGTCGCTGGGCTGCCGGTAGCAGGTCACCACGTCGACGCCGGCCCGGGCCAGCGCGAGCACGATGCCCCGGCCGACGCCTCGGGTGCCGCCGGTGACGAGGGCCTTCTTGCCCTCCAGGGCCAGGTTCATGGTCTTCCTCCGTGAGGCTGGGCGGTGGGTGCGTCAGAGCAGGACGGACAGTGCGCCGCAGTTGGCGGCGAAGGCGAGGATGGCGAGCGCGCTGCGCCGCCGGTTCCACGGGCCCCAGACGGGGCGCGGGTCGACTTCGTCGAAGTTCTCCGGGAGCCGGCCGGGGTCGACGCCCTGGATCCACCGGTTGATGGGGACGTTCTTGACGAGCGAGATGGTGACGGTGGCGGCGGCGAGCAGCGCGGCGGCCAGGTACAGCAGCCGGGCCGCGGGCGGCCGGCCGCCGACGGCCAGCACCAGGTCACCGGCGAGCGTGCCGAGCAGGCAGATCGGCATCGCCGGGTCGTAGCGGGTGGCGAAGAAGGCGTGCGCGTGGACGTAGCGGTCCGGCGGCAGGGCGGCGAGCAGGGGCCAGCCGCCGAGCTGGGTGCCGAGCAGGACCCCGGCGCCCAGGCCGCTCAGGAGCACCACCAGGGGTGCGAGGACGGCGGTCACCGTGGCTCACGGCGGGCGGCGGCCTCGACCTTCTCCTTGATCAGCTTCATCTGGACGGCGGTGTTGCGGTTGAGGTGCTCCGTCATGCCCGCGTCGTCCACGGGGGCCTGCGGCTTCATGTGGAAGTCCTGGATCCAGCGCATCCGCACCGCGTCGTCCTCGACGGTGTACTCCCAGCGGATGTCCATGAACTCGAACGGGCCGGTCTCCACCCGGTACGCCTCGACCGTGCGGCTCTTCGGGTCGGGGGTGCGGCGCGAGACCCAGCTCCACACGGTGCCGTTCTCGTCGGGGTGCATGGTGAGCCGGAAGGTGACGGTGTCGCCGTCGCGCTCCAGCACCTCGGCGGAGGCGTACTCGCTGAACAGGTTCGGCCAGTTCTCCAGGTCGTTGGTGATCTCCCAGACGGTCTCCAGCGGTGCGTCGATGAGGATCGAGTTGTCGGTGTGGCCTGCCATGGGTGCGCCAGCCTTTCGTCAACGTCCGAGGACTACAGCCGAGTTGAAGCCGCCGTGGCCGCGGGCCAGGACCAGGACACGGCGCAGCGGTGTGGTGCGGGGTTCGTCGGTGACCAGGTCGAGGTCGACGCCGGGGGCGAGCTGCTCGACGCCGGGGGTGTGCGGGACGACGCCGTCGCGCAGCGCGAGCAGCGCGGTGACCACGTCCAGCGGCGCGCCGCCGCCGTACAGCCGGCCGGTGAGCACCTTGGGCGCCGTGACGGGTACGGCCCCGGGGCCGAACACCGCGCTGATCGCCCGGGCCTCGGCGAGGTCCTCGGCGGGCGTGCCGGCGCCGTCGGCGAAGACGACGTCGATGTCACCGGGGCCGAGGGAGGCGTCCGCGAGCGCCGCCTCGATGGTGCGCCGCAGCGCGGGGGGCCGGTCGGAGCCCGGGGCCGGGTCGAAGCCGGCGGCGTAGCCGAGCACGGTGCCGTACCGATGTCCGGCGCCCCGTTCGGTGGCTCCGGCGTCGCTCTCCAGGACCAGGATCGCGCCGCCCTCGCCGGGCAGGTAGCCGGCGGCCGAGCGGTCGAACGGGAGGTAGGCGCGGGCCGGGTCGGTGACGGTGGAGAGCCTGCCGGTGGACAGCTGGGCGCTCAGTCCGTACGGGCACAGGGAGGCGTCGGTGCCGCCGGTGAGCACCAGCCGGGCGCCGCGCCGGGTGAGCCGGCGGGCCTGGCCGATGGCGTCGAGTCCGCCGGCCTGCTCGCCGCAGAGCACTCCGCACGGGCCGCGCATCTTGTGCCGGATGGACAACTGTCCGGTGGTCGCGGCGTAGAACCAGGCGATGGACTGGTAGGCGCCGACCCAGGAGGGTTCGTGCTGGTAGAGCGCCTCCATCTCGTGCTGGCCGAACTCGGTGCCGCCGGACGAGCTGGCGGTCACCACGGCCATCTCGTACTCGGGCAGCGTGGCGGGGTCGGCCCCGGCGTCGGTCAGGGCGGCCTCGGCGGCGGCGAGGGCGAGGTGGGTCCAGTGGTCGGTCTCGCGGGCGACCCGGCTGGGCACCGAGTCGGCGGCGCTGAAACCGGTCACCTCGCCGGCGAGCCGCACCGGGTAGGGGGTGGGATCGAACCGGGTGATCCGGTCGATGCCGGACTTGCCCGCCAGCACGGCGGCCCAGTGTGCCTCCACGCCGAGGCCGGTCGGCGCGGTGACGCCGATGCCGGTGATCACGGGCGGGCGGTGCTCGGTGGACATGGTCAGCTCCTCCCGTGGGCGACCGCCCCGGGCCGCGCCAGGACCATCGCGCTCTGGAACCCGCCGAAGCCGCTGCCGACCGTCAGCACCACGTCGGTGCGGTGCTCGCGGGCGGTGTGCGGGACGTAGTCCAGGTCGCACGTCGGGTCGGGGTTCTCCAGGTTGGCGGTCGGCGGCACCACCTGCCGGTCGAGCACGAGCGCGCAGGCGGCCACCTCGATGGAGCCGATGGCGCCCAGCGAGTGCCCGATCATCGATTTGATCGAGCTGACCGGGACGCGGTACGCGTGGTCCCCGAGGGCGCGCTTGAAGGCGGCGGTCTCGTGCCGGTCGTTCTGCTTGGTGCCGGAGCCGTGGGCGTTGACGTAGCCGACCGCCTTCGGGTCCAGACGGGCCTGGTCGAGGGCGATGCCGATGGCCTCCGCCATCTCGCGGCCGTCCGGCTTCAGGCCGGTCATGTGGTGGGCGTTGCTGCGCCCGGCGCTGCCGACGATCTCGCCGTAGACATGGGCGCCGCGCGCCTCGGCGGCCGTCTTCTCCTCAAGCACCAGGACGGCGGAGCCCTCGCCGAGCACGAACCCGGCGCGGTCGCGGTCGAAGGGCCGGGAGGCGTGCTCCGGGTCCTCGTTGCGGGCGGTGGTGGCCCGGATCGCGTCGAAGCAGGCCGCGCTGATCGGGGAGATCGGTGCGTCGGTGGCGCCGGCCAGCGCCACGTCGGCGCTGCCCTCCTCGATCAGCTGGACGGCGTGCGCCACGGCGTCGATGCCGGAGGTGCAGCCGGTGGAGACGAGGGAGACCGGGCCCTCCGCCCCGGCGGCCCAGGCCACCTCGACCGCGAGCGTGGAGGGCACCATGTAGCCGTACAGGTGCGGGACGCCGTACTCGTGGTCGACCAGCCAGTTCCGGCCCTGGTCGCTGAGGACGGTGTACTCCTCCTCCAGGCCCATGGTGCAGCCGACAGCGCTGCCGAGGCCGACCGCGATCCGCTCGGGGCGTACGGCGGTCAGGTCGAGTCCGCTGTCGGCGATGGCCTCGCGGGCGGACACCACGGCGAACTGGGCGGCGCGGTCCATGCGCCGGATCTCCCTGGCGGTCAGACCGGCGCCGGCCGGGTCGAAGTCCACCTCGGCGGCGATCTGGGAGCGGAACCCGGCGGGGTCGAAGAGGCTGAGCCGGCGGGTCGCGGTCCGGCCCTCGGTGAGCAGCTGCCAGAACGCCTCCCTGCCGACGCCGCCGGGCGCCACCACGCCGATGCCGGTGATCACCGCGCGACGCTCACCGCCGCCGCTCACGTGCCGCCACCCACCCGCGGGTCGGCCGCCTCCGGGTGCGGGACGGCTTCGGTGTCGACGTGCCCGAGCTCGGGGCGCGGCGCCAGCGGGGACAGGTGGAAGACGCACCTGGCCGTCTCGGTGCCGGTGTTCACCAGGCGGTGGCGCACGCCGATCGGGACCAGCAGGGAGTCCCCGGCCGTCAGCCGCACCGGCCGGCCGTCCAGGGTCATCTCCAGTTCACCGCCGATGACGTGGAGGAACTCCTCGGAGTACGGGTGGTAGTGCTCGGTGATGTGGTCGCCGGGCACCAGGGTGAGCGTGCCGCCGAAGCCCGAGGTGCAGCCGACGGTCTTCGGGCTGAGGGTCACCCGGATGTCGCCGCCGCGCCTGGTGTTGGCCTCGGTCTGCGCGGCGGAGACCTTCACCGTGCGGGTGCCGGCGGTGCGGTCGGTGTCGGTCACTGGATCCGCCCCTCGTCCTTGGTCCACACGTAGAAGGGGGTCGCCATGGCGTCCTTGGGCTCCTTCCAGTCCGGGTCGTACGGGCTCACGCAGGCCGCGAGACGGGTGTTGATGTCCTGGTAGAGCGGGTGGCTGCGGGCCTTGTAGAGGTCCGGCGAGATGTCCTGGTCGGCCTCGACCAGGTGGAAGTACAGGTCGTGGAAGCGGAACAGGGTGCGTCGGGAGACACCGACCAGGTGGGGCAGCTCGGTCGCGTCGGAGTCACCGAAGATGGTCGCGATGTCATCGGCCATGCCCGGCTTCAGCCGGGCGACGATCAGGGTGCGGTGCACTGCTGTCCTCCTGGGGATGGGTGCCGACACCGACACGCCAGACTGTCCCCGGGCAACCTGGAGACCGGCTCAAGTACGCGTCCAGACAACGGACTTGAGGCGAACACGAGTCACTGGTGCTGGCATCGTGGCGTCCCGTGTGCCGACCTGTGGAGCGAGCCCATGCCCTTCGCCGCCATCACCTACGAGATCAAGCCCGGCTGCGAGGCCGAACTCGCCGAGATCTTCGGCAGCTTCCGCCGCGTGAAGTCCGACCGGGTGCGCGACGCGGGCGGGCAGGACGCCGGCCGCATCCTCGCCACGGCCGTCTTCCTCCGGGACGACACCCTGGTGCGGGTCATCGAGTACGAGGGCGACCTGGACGCGGTGGCGCGTCACATGGCGTCCCAGCCGGGGGTGCGCGAGGTGGAACGGAAGCTGAAGCCGTACCTGACCCGGCCCCGGGACACCGACACCGTCGAGGGGTTCGTCGCGACCTTCCGGCGCAGCCTGCTGCGCACGGTGGCACAGATCTCGGTACGGGACGCGCCCGCGGCGTCCTGACCGCACGTCCTGACCGAACGCGCGGATCGGGCCGGCCCCCCTCTCCGGGGAGCCGGCCCGATCCGTCAACCGTGCAGTGCGGCCATGCTGTTGAGGGCGAGCGCGACCACCGCGAGAGTGCAGCGCAGCAGGTGCCATCGCCGCCACAGCGGGCGCGGGTCCGTCCAGTCGGCGGGCAGCCGCTCCGGGTCGGTGACGGCCTTGACCCGGCGGTTGATCGGGACGTTGCACAGGTGGGACACGGCGGAGACCCCGAGCAGCAGCACGGCCGCCGCCGCGGCCGGCACTCCCCCGTCGCCGGACACCGCCCACAGGATGTCCGCCAGCGTCGAACCGAGGACGATGACCGGCATGGTCGGGTCCCAGTTCCGGCCCAGCAGCTGGTGCGCGTAGACGTAGGTGCTGGCCGGCATCGCGAAGAGCGCGGGGAGCACGCTCAGCGCGACGGCGAACAGCACTCCGGCGGTGACGCCGCTGCCGAGCAGCGCCAGCACGCCCAGTACCGTGGTCATGGGCCGTCCCTCAGCGCCGGGCCGGATGGGTGTCCACGGTGAGCTGGGCGATGGGCCGCATGACGGCGTCACGGAAGTACGCCGCGAAGCCCTCGGCGGTGGTGGTGTCCCGCTCCTCGGCGAGGTACGGGGCCAGCCGCTCCTCCAGCACGTGCACTCCGCGCTGGGCCGCCATGTGCCGGCCGATCGCGGCGAAATCGCCCTCGTAGTGGATGACCCGGACGAGGACGTCGTCCTTGACGAACACGCCGGTGCCGAGCAGCCGCCCGGCGTGTCCGCCGTCCTCGGCCGGGTAGTCGGGGGTGTCGACCCGCTGGAAGTCCGCGAAGACCGCGGCTATCTCGTCCTCGTGGCCGGGCTTGACCCGGTAGGTGATCGCTGCGTACGGCATCACGCGGCTCGCAGACCGAGGGCGTCGTTGACGAGGCCGAGGAACAGCCGGGGGGTCTCGACGGCAGCCACCTCGTCGTCGGACAGTTCGATCCCGAGCTCCCGGTCGAGGACGCCGGTGACCTGGAGCAGGGCGAGGGAGTCGTAGCCGAGCTCGAGGAACGGGACGTCGATGACGTCGTCGGTGTCGAGGTCGTAGGTGTCGCTGTCGCCGGCGCACTCGCGCAGCTTCTCGATCAGCTCGGGCAGGGTGAACGTGCTCATCGGGCACCTTCCTGAGAGAGGGACGGGATCGGGCGAAAGCTCAGATGGCCCGCAGCAGCCGGGTGGAGGCGGGGCTCTGCGGCGGCAGGGCGAGGGCCGGATCGGCCTCGAGCAGGGCGCTCTGCAACTCGCGCAGCTCGGGGGAGGGATCGAGTCCGAGCTCGCGGCTGAGCACGGTGCGCAGGCGCTGGTAGGTCTCCAGGGCGGTGCTGCGGCGTCCGGCCCGGTACAGGGCGATCATCAGCTGCGCCTGGAGGCCCTCGTGCAGGGGGTACTGGGCGCAGAGTCCCGCCAGTTCGCCGAGCAGTTCGTGATGGCGCCCGAGCCGCAGGTCGGCCTCGATGCGCCGGCCGAGGATGCTCAGCCGGGACTCCTCCAGGGCGCGCGCCTCGGCCTCGAGCAGCGGGCCGCACTGCACGTCGACCAGGGCGGGGCCGCGTGACAGCGCCAGCGCCTGCCGGAAGACGGCGGAGGCGGTCACACAGTCACCGGCCTCCATGGCGCAGTGTCCGCGCCGGGCGAGCCGGTCGAACTCGGCGCTGTCCAGCGTGCCGCCCTGGGTGTCGAGCAGATAGCCGCCGGGCTCGGTGACCAGCACACTCTTGGAGCCGAGCGGCAGATCGGCGGGCAGCTGCCCGTTCAGCGCGGCGGAGATGCAGCCGCGCAGCTGCAGCACGTAGGTCTGCAGGGTGGTCTGGACGCTGCGCGGCGGGTCCTCGCCCCAGACCTCCTCGATCAGTGACTCCACGGACACCAGCCGGTCCGCCCGGCAGGCCAGCAGGGCCAGCACCTTGCGCGGCTTGGCGGCCGTCGGCACGACGGACACCCCCGACTGGTCGACCCGGAGCGGGCCGAGCAGGCCGATATCCATATCGCCTTCTCCCTTCGAGGTTCGCGGTGGGGCCGGGGTCAGTCGACGGCGGCGAACATGTGCTCCTCGGCGAGCAACCCGCCCAACACGCCGGGAAGTTCGTCGTCGCGGACGAAGAAGTGGCCGCCGGCCAGGGTGCGGAAGTGGAAGGACGAGGTGGTCCAGCGCTCCCACTGGGCGACGGCGCCCGGGGTGGCGACCCGGTCGCTCTCCCCGGCGAACGCCCAGATCGGGCACGGCAACGGGGTACGGGCCCCCTCGCGCAGCGCCCGGCCGAGGCTGAGGTCGGCACGGGTGGTGGCCAGCATCTCCCGCAGCCACTTGGGGCGTGCGAGGAGTTCCTCGGGCACCCCGCCGAAGGACGACAGCAGGGCAAGCAGCGCCTCGTCGTCCAGGTGGCCGGCCCCGATCAGCGGATTGGGCAGGTCGGGCGGCATGCAGGCGCCGACCACCACGCCGACGGGCGCCTGCCGCCCGGAGCCGATCCGGTGCTCGGCGAAGCGGTAGGCGACCAGGGCGCCCAGGCTGTGGCCGTAGAAGGCGTACGGGCCCTGGTCGAGCAGCGGACCGAGGTGCTCGTCGAACTCGTCGAAGAGCGAGGCGACATCGGTGATCCGGGCTTCGCCCAGCCGGCTCTCCCGGCCCGGCAGCCGGACCGGCACCACCGAGACCTGGGGGCCGATCCGGCCGGCCCAGCCGGCGAAGGTCATCGCCCCGGCCCCGGCGTGGTGGAAGCAGAACAGCCGAAGTGGCGCCCCGTCCCGCGGTCTGGCTGCGAAATACCGGTTCACGCGGCCTCCTTCGCCCCGTCGGCACCACCGGAAGGCAGTGCCCGACGATGGTGGCCAAGGACTCTGGAAGGTCGCTGGACGTGAACTGGAGAAGCGATCGAAGGGGTCTTCGGCGTACGGGCCGTCTCAGCCGGCGAGGCTGCTCCGGGCCGGTACGGCGGGTGCCGTGCCCTCCAGGCCGTAGTCGTCGACCGGTTCGCCGCGCAGGATGGCCCGCTGGAGGTGCTGGAGCACGGCGGACGGCTCCAGGCCGATCTCCTCGATGAGCGTCTCGCGCAGCTGGCGGTACACCCCGAGCGCCCGGGGTGCGCGGCCGGCCCGGTACAGGGCGACGATCAGGTGCGCGTGGAGCGCCTCGTCCAGCGGGTGGTGCCCGGTCAGCGCGGACAGTTCGCCGATCACCTCGTGGTGCCTGCCGAGCCGCAGGTCGGCGCGGATCCGCCGTTCAAGGACCCCGATCCGGGACTCCTCCAGGCGGGTGGCCTCGATGCGCAGCTGGGATCCGTGCCGTACGTCGACCAGGACCGAGCCGCGCCACAGCGCGGAGGCCGCGCCGAGCAGGGCGGAGGCGTGCTCCATGTCGCCCGCGGCGAACGCGGCGTGGCCCGCGGCGGTCAGCCGGTCGAACTCGTTCGCGTCGACCGCGGAGGGTGCCACCTCAAGCACGTATCCGCCGTGCCGGGTGGCCAGCACGTGCTCGGCGCTGCCGGGCAGCCCGCTGCGGGCGGCGGCGGCACGCAGCATACGCCGCAGCTGGAGGATGTAGGTCTGCAGCGTGGTGGCGGCGCTGCGGGGCAGGTCCGCACCCCACAGCTCCTCCATCAACTGCGCCACCGAAACGACCCGGTTGGCGTTCAGCGCGAGCAGCGCGAGGATCTGGCGCGGCTTGGCGGCCGTCGGGACGATGGACCCTCCGGAGACGGCAGCGGTCAGTGGGCCAAGGACCTGAATTTCCATTCGTGGCTCCCCCGTCTCTTTCCGCGAATGCCGGGCTGCGGGTGCGTCCGGTCATTTCGGATCTTGGCACGGGGAGCGGGCCGGGAACAGTGAGATCTTCAGGAGTCGGACAGGAGTGTGCGGCTGCGGACGGAGGTGAGATCTTCACGTCACGGGCGTGAACTACGCAGTGGCGCGTTCCGGCCGGCCACCGGATGATGGACCTGTCAACAATTCCGCCAGCAGACCGCCGGACACGCGCAGGGCGTCGAGACCGTCGCCGCTCTCGCCGAATCCGGCGTCGTACAGGGCGACGCTGATCGTGTAGCGCCCTCGCACCTCGCAGGTGTGGAAGCTCCACTCGTCGCCGGTGCCGGGCGAGCCGTCCGGGAGCAGTACCTCCCGTGCCTGACGGTCCTGCGGTCCGAAGCCGAACTCGGTGAAGCGGAACCGCATGCCCTGGCCGATCGCCTTGCTGTACGCCTCCTTCAGGGTCCACAGCCGGACGAGGGCGCGGTTGCGCGCGTCCTCGGGGAGCTTCGCCAGCTCGGCCAGCTCGTGCCGGGTGCACATCTGTGCCTCGGTGCCGAGGCCGGTCATCCGGCGGTCGTTCAGCTCGGCGTCGACGCCGATCCAGCCCCGCCGGGTGAGCCCGACCACGATCAGGTCGGCGGTGTGCGTCAGGCTGATGTCGAGCTGTTCGTGACCGCGCAGGTACGGGCGTCCGCCCAGTTTGTAGGCCAGTTCCAGCGCCCCCGGCGGCTCGCCCACCATCGCTCCGGCGGTGTGTTTGAGCATCAACCGGGAGGCCACGAACCGGGCCTTCACCATGGGGTGCCGCATGCGCCGGAAACGGGCGTGGTCCTGCCCGAGCTGATCGGGCAGGCCGGGGTCGCCGAGGTCGGCGGGCAGCCAGTCGTCCAGCCGGGCGTGCACCAGCGCGCTGCCGTGCCGGGAGATCGCCTCGCGCACCTCCGCCCAGGGACCGTCCGGTCCGCGTACCTGGATCGGACGGGCGAACACGCGCCGGATCCGCGGGTCGGTCACCGGGTCCAGTGCGGAGCCCATTCAGACCGCCCCGAGCGCGGCGAGCCGCCGGGTGAGGAGTCCGAGGATCGAGCCGACGGTGCGCAGCTCGGGCAGGATCTCCGGCATCGACAGTTCGCCCAGTTCGGGGAACCGCCGCTCCAGCTGGCACTTGAGTTCCAGCAGCATCACGGAGTCGAAGTCGAGGTCGTCCACCAGCTGCAGCTCCTCGTCCAGAGCGCCGTCGTACTCCTCGGGCCCCTCGGTCGCGTCGCCGTCGAGCAGTTCCGGTGTCATTCCGCTGACGCCGAGCAGGGCGAGGCGCAGCCTCGGTGCGACCGTGCCGACGGTGACCGTGCCGACGGTGGTCGTGCCGGCCGTCATGACGCGGCCCGCCCGCCGCGGCCCGCGGCGGTCGCCCGGTCCGCGAGGTGTGCGGCCAGGCCCCCCACGGTCTCCGCCGCGTAGATCTCGTCGGGCTCCAGTTCCAGCCCGAAGACCTCGTCGAGCGCGCCGATCAGGCCGAGCAGCCGCACGGAGTCCATGCCGAAGTCGAGCAGCGGCCGGCCGGCGTCGTCGTCCCCGTGGATTCCGGGCGGCGCGCCCGCCTGGAGCCGCGCCCCCAGCCATGCGTGCAGTTCGTGCTCGGTACCGTCCAGCGCGGTGAGCACCAGATGCCGCCGCTGCCACGTCCGGTGAGTCATCGGTCTTCCCTTTCCTCTCGTGCCGCTCGCTCTGCTCCGGGCGCGCCGGGGGCGCCGGCCAGGGGTGTGTCGTAGAGGTCGTAGCTGCGGTGCTCGCGGTACCTCGCCAACAACTCGGCGAGCAGCGGTTCCTCGTGGTCGGGGTCGGCCTTCGGCAGGGCGGTGCCGAGGCGCCGCAGCACCCGGGTGAGAGCCGCCTCCAGCCAGTCCGGGCGGGCCAGGAAGCC
>NZ_JBSGIW010000139.1:0-12980 GCF_053605265.1 Streptomyces sp. NPDC003943
AGATGGACTACCCGCTCATCCAGAACTTCCTCCAGCCGCTGTACTACACCAACGCCTCGTCCAACGACGGCAAGTACTCCAACCCCCAGTTCGACGAGGTGCGACCGGAAGGCCGTCAGTGGGCGACCTGCACGGCGCTGCCGTAGGTGTTGTACGCCGAGACGCCGAAGTAGCGGCCCGTGGTCAGGTCGGAGATCAGGATGTACTGGTTCACCGAGTAGCTGCCGTTCGGGATCCACTGGTACGGGCGCGAGGCCCACGTCCACGAACCCGAGGAGTTGACGTACTGCGCGCGGTACGAGTCGCCGCTGGCGCCACCGGACGCCCACGCCTCGGTCACCTGCACGTCGTGGCAGCCGCTGCCGGACTTCTGGACGACGCTGTACGTGCCCCAGTGACCCGCGGTCAGCCAGTCCCGCTGGCAGCCGTCCGCCGCCGATGCGGTCGGAGCGAAGGCCACCAGGGAGGTGGCGACGGCACCGGCGACGGCCAGCGCGGCCTTCAACTTCTTCACGAGGAGTTCCCCTTCTTGCCGAGAATGCCGTCCTGGTCGACGTGACGGCAGTCATGACTCTCGCGGCGGAACCCACCTCGCGTATTGGACAAAAGCGAGCGACCCGTGCGCACTTGGGAGACCTCCTATGCTGCCGGGATGATCAAGCCGATTGAACTCGTCATATTCGACTGCGACGGCGTACTGGTCGACAGCGAACGCATCGCCGCCCGCGTCCAGGTCGCCCTCGGCGCCGAACTGGGCTGGCCGCTCACCGAGGAAGAGGTCGTCGACCGCTTCATCGGCCGCTCGCACGCCGCCATCCGCGAGCAGGTCGCCGCCCGGCTCGGTGAACGGACCGCGGCGATCTGGTCGGAGCGCTTCGAACAGCGGCACCGCGAAGCCGTGGACGCCGATCTCGCGCCCGTCGACGGACTGCCCGAGGCGCTCGCCGCGATCACCCTGCCGACCTGCGTGGCCTCCAGCGGCTCCCACGACAAGATGCGCCACACCCTCGGCCGCACCGGCCTCTACGCCCACTTCGCCGACCGCATCTACAGCGCCACCGAAGTCTCCCGCGGCAAGCCGGCCCCCGACCTGTTCCTGCACGCCGCCCGGCAGATGGGGGTCGATCCGTCGGTCTGTGCGGTGGTCGAGGACAGCCGTCCCGGCGTGGAGGCGGCGCGCGCCGCCGGCATGCGCGCCTTCGGCTACGCCGGCGGTCTCACGCCGGCCGAACGGCTCGCAGGCCCTGACACCACCGTCTTCCACGACATGCGCGAACTCCCCGCGCTCGTCCTCGGGAAGTAGCCCCGTCGCGCGTCGTCCTCCGGCGACGGCCGGTGGACGCCCCGGCGCCGTCGGGGCTGCAGGCCGTGGCGCCGAGCGCGAGAGCTCCGCCGATTCCGGCGAAGGCGCGCAGGGCGGTGCGCCGGGTGGGGAAGTGGAGGGTCACGAGTGCTCCGATCGTGGGACGGCGGGACAATCCGGCGGCCGCCCACGCCAAGGACGCCCTCCTCGCCGAGCGCATCGCCGCCTGGGCCGCCGTCCTCTGCGGCTGCGCCGACCTGGTCGGCGGCGGTGTAGGGCCGGCCGGCGGATCACGGCCGGGGCCGCCCCGATCCCTGCCGGCCGTGGCCGGTCGGCGAATCGGTGGCGGCCTCCTCGGTCGTACGGGCCCAGGCGGCCCGGCGGCGGGTCTCGTTCTCCTGCGCCAGGCGGCGCAGGAGGGCGAGAACCGGTTCCAGCAGGAGCACGACGATGGCGGCGTGCTCGGCGAGCTTGAGGCGGTCCTCGCTGTCGTCGAGTTCCTCCAGGCGGTCGACGTCGACCCTCGCGGCCGCGGCGGCCAGCTCGGCGTAGGGCAGCAGCTCCTCGGTGCCGTAGTCGACGCCGAGGCGGCTGAGGTCCATCAGGCTCGCGGCGAGTGCCCGGCGGTGCGGCGAGTCCGGGGAGACGTCCCAGCCCATGGCGCGTACGAGCTCGTCGACCCGTGGCGTCTGTTCCTCGACCGCGTCCGTCTCGGCGGCGTCGACGGGGGTGGGGAGGGCGTAGTGCACGACGCCGAGCGTGGCGAGCGGGTCGAGCGGCTCGTCGATCGCCGCGAGGACGTCCCGGGTGGCGGCGATGGACAGGCCGCCGCGGGCCGTGAGGGCGCGGATCAGGCGCAGGCGCTGCACGTGCTCCTCGCCGTAGAGGGTCAGCGTGGCTCCGAGCGGTCGGCCGGGCGGCAGCAGGCCCTCCCGCAGGTAGTACTTGATCGTCCCGACCGGCGTTCCGGACAGACGGCTCAGGTCAGAGATCTTCATGGGCACTCTCGCTCGCTGCGTTCCGTATGTGATCAGTCTCCCAGGCCCTCGAATGGACACCTTCACTCGATAGTGTCACTCTTCAGTTGGAAAGTGAAGGTTTCTAGTACGTCGCTGACCAGCGACGACACCCATCGAAAGCGGGAGTCCTGCCATGCCCGAACCCACCCATCTGCTGCGCGTGAGCGCCCGCGGGCTGCTGCGCCGGCGCGGCGTGTGGCTGCCGTCGGCGGTGATCCTCGGCCTGCTGTCGTTCGTCCTCTCCCTGCTCTACCTGGGCGCCAACAACGACCCGGTCGGCGCGACGAAGGACCTGCCGATCGCCCTGGTCAACACCGACCGCGGCACCGAGGTGGCCGGTCGGCGGATCGACCTGGGCGCGCAGATCACCGCGCAGATCACCGGAGCGGCCGACCTGAAGGAGAAGGTCGACTGGAAGCAGGTCGACCGCGGCACCGCCGACGACCTGCTCGCCCGCGGCAAGGTCTTCGGCGCGCTCGTCATCCCGGACGACTTCTCCGCCTCCGTCGCGGCACTCGCCGGCCCCGCACAGAGCACGCCGCGTCCGCCGACCATGACCGTGCTGACCAACCCCGCCGCCGGGAGCTTCGGCTCCTCCATGGCCGCCGAGATCAACCGCAGGGTCGTCGAGACCACCTCGACACAGGTGGGCAAGCAGCTCGGACAGGCGGCCGCACACCAGGCGGCCGCGCATCAGCCGGCCTCGGGCGCCGCCGCACACGACTCCACCCGGCACGGCGCCACCGCACACGGCGCCAACGCACCGGGCGCCGCCGCCCAGCTGATGATCGCCGACCCGGTGAAGGCCGTCGTCCAGGAGGGCCACCCCCTCGGACACCACAGCGGCCTGGGCCTGAGCGCCTTCTTCTACGCCCTCGTCCTCGTCCTCGGCGGCATGCTCGGCGCCAATGTCATCCACACCCAGGTGGACACCGCACTCGGCTACACCGCCAGCGACAAGGGCCCGTTCCGCGTCGTCAAGCCCGCCCAGCACACCACCCGGGTGCACCACTTCCTGGTCTGCTCGGCGCTCATGGTCGTGCTGTCGATGCTGACCTCCGCGCTGGCCATGGCGGCGGCCGTCGGCGTCATCGGGATCGACGCCTCCCACCTGCCCCAGCTGTGGATCTTCGGAACCTGCGCCACGGCCGCCATGGGCATCACCGCGCTGGCCCTGCTCGCCGTCTTCGGCACCCCGGGCCCGATCGTCTCCATGCTGGTCCTGATCGGTCTGGCCGTCCCGTCGGCCGGTGCCACCATCCCGCTCCAGGCCCTCCCGGACTTCTACCGCTTCCTGGCCGTCTTCGAACCGTTCCGCCAGGTCGTCGACGGCATCCGGGCCATCCTCTACTTCGGCGCCCGGACCGACGCCGGACTCGGCCGCGCCTGGACCATGATCGGTATCGGCTTCGCGGTGTCACTCGCCCTCGGCCTCGCGCTCACCCGCCTCTACGACCGGCGGGGCCTGCACCGCTCGACTCCCCACCTGCCGCAGCCGGTACCGGTGGGCTAGCCGTACGACTTGCCCGGTGACAACCCCGTTGGCCGGCGCGGCGGGAGCCTGCTCAGGGCGGCCCCGGGAGGCTGTTTGCCGCCCGCGGCCGCCCTGAGGGCCGGTCACTTCCGCCAGAACAGGTGGTGGGTCACTCCGCTCGGGCTGGGCACCACGTCCAGGTGGAACCGGTCGAGCAGTTCGTCAGGGGACTCCCACAGGCGCAGACCGGAGCCGAGCTTCACCGGCGAGACCGCCACGTGCAGGGTGTCGACGAGGTCGGCGTCGAGGAACTCCCGGATGGTACTGACCCCGCCGCCGAGCCGGACGTCCTTGCCCTGCGCCGCCTCCCGAGCCAGTTCGAGGACCGTGGCCGGATCGCCCTCGACGAAGTGGAACGTGGTGTCGGACAGGGTGAACGACGGGCGCTTGTGATGGGTCATGACGAACACGGGGGTGTGGAACGGCGGCTCGTCACCCCACCAGCCGCGCCACTCGTGGTCCTGCCAGGGCCCGCGCTGGGGTCCGAACTTGTTACGGCCCATGATCTCGGCCCCGATGTTGTGGGCGAAGTCCCGGGTGAAGTAGTCGTCCAGGCCCCGGCTGCCGCCCGGGTCCGCACGCATGGGCCAGCTCGCGGTGGCCCCCGCCCAGGCGAACAGCCGCCCGGGGTCGACGTGACCGAACGGCCGCTCCAGGGTCTGGTCCTCACCGGCGCCGATGCCGTCACTCGAGACGTTGAAGTTCTGGACTCTCAACAGCTGGACCACGCGTTCCTCCTGCGTTCTGTCGGACAACATCGGACAACAAAGGGTGAGACCGCCAGGGCCGGAAGAACTCATCGGCGCGCGGGCGACTCTCAGCGGTCGCCGGCCCCCCACAGGAACGCCGGATGCCTCCCCGAGAACTCCTGCTCCACCCAGGCCAGCCGCTCGTCCAGGGAGGCCAGGCGCTCCTCCCGGGCCACCGCCTTCACACGGACGAGCAGTTCGTGGGCGCGCGCCAGCACCATGGGCGCGTCCGAGGCCGCACGGCACAGGTCGTCGAAACCGACCCGGAGGAGCTCCGCCCAGGCCGGCTGGCACAGCACCACCCGGACGGCGCCCGACCCGTCGGCGATCGACCGGGCGCCCAGGTCCGCGTCCGCGATCAGCCGGAGCAGGTCCTCGACGGCGTCCAGGACCTGGACGGCGGTCGCGGGGTCGTTGACCGCGGGGGAGAGCGCGCGCAGCCCGATGTCGGACAACAGGCGGAAGGCGAGCGCGGGATCCTGGTGGAACACCCGCTCGACGCCGGGCACCACCGCCCGCAGCACCTCCGCTTCGGGAGCGCGGCCGCCCCGCACCTCGGCCACCACGTCACCGGGGTAGACGGGCGCCCCCACCGGCACCTTGAGGACCACGACCGCTTCCGCCCGGGCCGCCGTGCGCACCAGCCGCGACACGTCCACCTGGGCGACGAGGGCGGAGCCGGCGGTCCACGTGACGGTCGACGCCACCGCGGGCAGCCGCCCCGCTTCGGCCCGGTCGTCGGCGCCGCCGGCGGTTCCGCCGGTGGTTCCGCCGTCCGCGCCGTCACGTCCGGCGCCGTCCGCGCCGCCCGTCGGCGGGTACATGGCCCGCAGCACGGCACGCCCCTGTTCCCGTACGTCGGTGAGGACATGGGCGAGCTGGATGGAACGCAGGGCGTTCAGCAGGAGCCGGCGCACCAGCACCAGAGCCCCGGCGGACAGGACCAGCGCCGTCACGGGAACGGCCACGGAAGTGGTGCGCTCCGAGCCGACGGCCAGAGTCGCGGTGACCGAGAAGACCAGGACGCCGACCACGAGGGCGAAGACCCGCCACACCGAAGGGTCGGACCGGAACAGCACGAGCCGATGACTGAAGTTGCCGGCCGCCCACTGCACCACCAGGAACAACAGGGAGAAGAACAGGGTCGCGACGCTCAGCACCCCCACGCCGGCGACCTTCAGCACATCGACGGTCCGGTCCGCGGTCACCCGGTACCCGCCGTCGACCGCGGGAAGCGTCAGTCCCAGCACGAGCCCCAGTGCCGCCGCGACCACCTGGGCCGCCCCCGCGCGGAGCGCTCGCCGGGGCCGGACGACCCGTTCGGCCGACCGGCCCGGACCGGACAGCATCCTCGGGGGAACGTCCACTGGGGCCTCCGATCACGCGCACGGTCCGGTGAGGAAACGCTCGGCGGGCGAAGGAGCCGAGGCAAGGCGACATGCCCGCTCACGCCACGGCCCCGCCCGGGCGGCCCATCTCCCACGGTCGCGCCCCCTGCCTGGGGCGCCGCCGGCCGGTCTTCCGGGCTCGCGTGGTTCAGTCGTGCGGGACGAGTGCGACCGGCGCGGGGCTGTGGTGGAGGACCGCGTGGGCCACGCTGCCGATGTGCGCGCCCAGGACCGACCGCCGGGTGCGCCGGCCGGCCACCACGAGGGACGCCTCGTGAGCGGCGTCCACCAGCTCCACTCCGGCCGATCTGGTCACCACGCGGGTGACCGCCGTGACGTCGGAGTGCTTCGCCCGCCAGGGCCGGAGGAGTTCGTCGAGCGAACGATTGATCTCGGGGGCCACGGCCAGCCGGACGTCGGGCACCATCGCCGGGCCCAGAGCCGCGAGCGGGAGCTCCTGCGCGTACACCGCATGCAGCTCCGCGTGCCGCCGGGCGGCCTCCTCGAAGGCGAAATCCAGCACGCTGTCGACCGGTTGGCGCAGGTCGACACCGACGACGACCGGGCCCTCCGGGGCCGGTACGCCCTGCGCCCGGACGAGGACGGCGGGGCACTCGACCCGGCCCGCGACGGTCAGACCGACCGAGCCGAGCAGGTACCCGCCCACGCTGCCGAGCGCGCGCGAGCCCAGGACCAGCAGCTCGCCCTGCTCGGCCGCCGCGACGAGACCGGGCACGGGTCCGGAGCCGGGGGACAGCAGTCGCGTGGTCACCGACAGACCCGGGTACCGCTCGTGCAGCCCGTCGGCGGTGCGCGCGAGGAGTTCCTCGGCCCACCGCTCGTCGGGCTCCCGCGCCACGAGGGGCAGCAACGCCTCGGGCGACGGCTCCTCCACGTGCACCAGGCACACCCCGGCGCCGCGCAGCAGTGCCTCCTCGGCCGCCCACGCGGCGGCGGCGTCCGCCTGCTCCGTGCCGTCGAGGCCGACCACGATGCTCTGCGTCACGGCCGGTCACCTCCCTCGTGTCACGTCGTCCACCACGCCGTCGGCGCTCGCGCGGAAGCGAAGCGCCGGACCTCCATCATCCGGGGCGCTCACACGCCGGACCACTCCTGGCCGGCGCAGCAGGCGGGTGGTCGGGTGGCCCACGCCGGGGACCGACCGGCCCTACCCCGCCACCGGTGTCGGATGCGAGCGTGACAGAGAGCCGACGTGTATGCCGGAACTCGCACCCCCGAAAGGCGGTGGCGGCGATGGAGACGCCCCTCGTGGTCGGAGTCGACGGCTCGGACGCCGCACTCGTCGCGACCGACTGGGCGGCCGACGAGGCCGTACGGCTGGGACTGCCCCTGCGCGTCGTGTACGCCTCGCTCTGGGAGCGGTACGAGGGAACCGTGCCGGCCGGGAGCACGAACCGTCCGACCGGTCAGGTGCTCGCGGAGAACATCGTCGCCACCGCGGCCGAGCGCGCCCGGCGACGCGCCCCGGGCCTGAAGGTCACCACGGCCGTCCTCCCCGAGGACCCGGAGAGCGCGCTACTCGGCGAAGGGGGCTCGGCGGAGGCCGTCGTCGTCGGCTCCCGCGGCCGTGGGGAACTCACCGCGCTGCTGCTCGGCTCCGTCAGCCTCGTCGTGGCCGCCCGTTCGCACGGCCCGGTCGTCGTCGTGCGGGGCGACCGGCAGGCCCTGGAGGCACGTCACGAGCGCGTCCTGCTCGGCATCGGGGAGAGCGACGTGGACTCGCCCGCCGTCCGCTTCGCGTTCCGCGAGGCGGCCTCCCGCGACTGCGTCCTCGACGTCGTCCGTACCTGGCGGCGGCCCGGCCACGAACCGCCCCAACACCCGCTGCTCACCGGAGACCGCACGCTCGGCGAGGAGGAACGGGCGGTCGCCCTCCTGGACAAGGCCGTCGCGGACGCCGCCCGGGCCCACCCCGAGGTGCGGCTGCTGCGCCGCACCGTGGAGGGCCCCGCGCACAAGGTGCTCGTCGAGCGCTCGGCCGCGGCCGACCTGCTCGTCGTCGGAGCACGGCGCCGGGAGACCCTCTTCGGCCTGGAACTGGGCCGGGTCGCCCACCGGGCCCTGCACCACGCCTCCTGCCCGGTCGCCGTCGTCCCGCAGCGACCGCACCCCCCGATCGAGGGAGAACGACGATGACCGGCGACACCACCCCGCACGCCCGCGGCGACATCGGACGCCGGATCGCCGCCCGGCGCGAGGAGCTCGGCCTGACCCGCGAAGAGGTGGCCGCGCGCACCGGCGCGGCGACGAGCTACCTCACGTACCTGGAGGAGCGGGTGGCCACCCCCGACGTCGCCTTCCTGGCCCGCCTCGCCAACGCCCTGGAGTGCACCGTCCAGGACCTGACCGGATACACGGCCGACCTGCCGGCTGCGGTCGGCCGGGCCGGACGCGACGCCCGGCTGACGGAGCTGAGCGACCCGGAGTGCCGGCGGCTGCTCGGCACCCACGGCGTCGGACGGATCGCCTTCACCACCGCCGACGGGCCCGTCGTGTTCCCCGTCAACTACGAGATCGCGCGGGACGAGGTCGTCTTCATGACCGCGCCGGACGCGGCACCGGCCCGTACGGCCGGGACGGAGATCGCCTTCGAGACGGACCACGTGGACGAGGCGTTCAGCCAGGGCTGGAGCGTCCTCGTCGTCGGCCCCGTCCGCCGCGTCGCCGACGAGTCCGAGGCCAGGCGGCTGCGGGAGTCGCTGCACACGAACCCGTGGGCGGGAAAGGGCCGGGACACCGTCATGGTGCTCTCCCCGCGCCGGGTCAGCGGCCGGCGCATCGTGGTGGAGGGCGCTCCAGGGGCCCCGCAGGGAGCATCCGGCGGCTCCCGCGGGACTTTCCAGGAGGAGCCGTGACCGGCGAGACCCTCGTCCGCCCCGAGCTGGGCGCCGTGACCGTCGGGGTCGACGGCTCCCCGCCCGCCCGGCAAGCCGCCCTGTGGGCCGCCGACGAGGCGGAGCGCCGCGACCGGGCCCTGTATCTCGTCCATGCCGCGGACACCGACCGCAGCCGCCTCTACCTACCCGCGGAGGACCTCCGGACCGTACGCGACGAGGGCCGTGAGCTGCTTCGCGAGACGGCCACGGCGCTTCAGGACCGCCACCCCGGTCTGACCGTGGTCGAGGAACTGAGCGCACTCGAGCCGGTCGCCGGACTCACCGCCACGGCCGGCCGCCGGGGCACGATCGTGGTGGGCCACCGGGGACTCGGCGGATTCGCGTCCCTGATGCTCGGTTCGGTCGGCCTGGGCGTCGCCGCCCGGGCCACCGTTCCGGTGGTCGTGGTGCGCGGCGACGGCGACCGGCCGGAGACGGGTTCGGTCACCGCGGCCGTCCACGGCGCCTCCGATCTCGGCTGGCTGCCCGTCGCCGCGGCCGAGGCCCAGGCGCGCAAGGCATCGCTGCGGCTGCTCAGCGTGTGGAACGTGCTCACCCACGTCGGCAGCGTCGCCACCATGCTCGACGACCTGGACGAGATCGCCCGGGCCCGGGTCCACGAGGTGAAGGGGCTGGCCGACCTCGTCCGGCGTGCCTACCCGGAGCTGACCGTCAGCCACCACGTCGAGACCGGCACCAGCATCCCCGGGGCCCTCGTCGAGGCCGGCGCGCACACCGACCTCCTCGTGCTGGGCGCGGAACACCACGCCCTGGGCGTCGGACCGGCCCTCGGCCGGGTCGCCCACACCGTGCTCCACCACTCACCCTGCCCGGTGGAGATCGTCCCGCCCGACTTCGCCGGCCGGGAAGCGCAGGAGCAGACGTGAACGAGACCGCGCCCGCTGCCGACCGCCCCGCCGTCACCGTGCCGCCGCCCGCTCCGGAGCGCCGCAGGCGGGGCGCCGGGCGGTCCACACTGGTCACATGAGCGCGGCACCCGCCATCGAACTCAGCCGCCTCACCAAGCGCTACGGTTCCGTCGTCGGCGTCGAGGCCCTGTCCCTCACCGTGGCACCCGGCGAGGTCTTCGGCTTCCTCGGGCCCAACGGAGCCGGGAAGACCACCACGCTGCGCTGTCTCACCGGGCTGCTCAAACCCACCGACGGCCGCGTCCGCGTCCTCGGCCTGGACCCGGGAGCCGACCACCGCACCCTCGCGCCGCGCCTCGGCTACCTCCCCGGCGAGCTGCGCTTCTACCCCGAACTCACCGGAAACCAGACGCTCGACCTGCTCACCGCCCTCCAGGGCGCGCCGTCCCCGCGCCGCGCGGAGCTGTGCGACCGCCTGGAGCTGTCCCCGGCGGACCTGCGGCGCCCCGTCCTGACGTACTCCCGGGGCATGAAGCAGAAGCTCGGCCTCGTCCAGGCCCTCCAGCACGACCCGCTCCTCGCCGTCCTCGACGAACCGACCGAGGGCCTCGACCCGCTCGTCCAGGAGACCTTCTACCGGCTGATGGCGGAGGCGTCGGAGGCGGGGCGGACCGTCCTGCTGTCCAGCCACGTCCTGCCCGAGGTGCAGCGCACCTGCGGCCGGGTCGCCATCGTCAGGGAAGGGCACCTCGTCACCGTCGCGAGCGTCGCAGCGCTGCGCGAGGTACGGGCCCGCCGGATCCGGGTCAGCCTCGCCGGCCGCCCGGGGCCGCGGCCCCTCGGCGACGCGGACCGCTGGCAGCCGAGCTGGACGGGGCCCCGCGCCGAACTCCTCGTGCCGCCCGACGAAGTCGTACCCACCCTGCGCGCTCTGCTCGCGCTGCCCGTCACCGACCTCACCGTCGAGGAGGCCGGCCTCGACGAGGCGTTCCTCGACCTCTACCGCGACGGGCCCACCGGGGACTCGTCGTGAACACCCGGTGGCCCCTGCTGTGGCTGGCCCTGCACCGCAGGAGGAAGATGCTGACGGCCCTGGTGCTCGGCATGGTCGCCTTCGAGACCGTCATCGTCGTCGTCACGGGCACCGTCCCGACCGGACAGCTCTTCTCCAGAGTGAGGCCGCCGTCCGCGTACCGGGCGTTCAGCGGCTCCAGCGGCGACGTGTCGATCGCCAGCCATCCGGGACTCCTCGGCGCCGGACTCACCCATCCGTTCTGGATCGCCCTCCAGCTCACCGCGATCGGCTCCCTCGCCGCCGCGGCCGTCGCCGCCGACGTCGAGTCCGGCACGATCGAACTCGTCATGGCCCGGCCCGTCACCCGCACCCGGCTGCTCGCGGAACGCGCCGCGGCACTGCTCCTCGCCTCCGCCGTCCTCACCGCCTCCGCCACCCTCACCCTGGCCGTCGGCGTGGCCCTCTCCCCGTCCGTCCACCGGGACGTCGGCCTCGGCGGTGTCTTCGCCGCCGGACTCATGGGCTACGGCTTCACCCTGTGCGTGACCGGCCCCGCGCTGGCCGTGTCGGCCGCCGGCCGCCGGCGCGCCCAGGTCCTCGGTACGGTCGTCGCGCTCGGAGCCGTCGGGTTCGCCGTCAACTTCGTCGCCCTCGCCTGGCACCCCGCCGCCCCGCTGCGCTACCTGAGCCCCTTCCACTACTACACGCCCGCCGACGCCCTGGCCCAGGGCGCCGTCCTCTGGGCCCGCCTCAGCGTCCTCGTGGGCGCGGGAGTCCTCGGCCTGCTCCTCGCGCATCTGCTGCTACGGCGCCGCGACATGGCCCTGTGAAGGGCCACGGTCACCCGGCGGACCCTCCGGTCGCGCCACGTGCCGTCCGTGACGGCCCGGCACGGGCCGCCGGTCCGCGGTCAGCGCTCGGTGAGCCGGCACCGCACGTCCACCACGCCCTCCACCGCCCGCGCGAGCCGCTCGGCGACCGGGATGAGGGTGCTGTCGCGCACCGGGCCGGACAGGGTCACGATGCCGCCCGTGACCGTCACGACCACCTCCGCGCGGGAGAGCGGGAAGAGCCGCTCGACGACCTCGGAGCGCACCTCGGCCGCCAGGTCGTCGTCAGGGCGCAGGAAGACCTTCAGGAGGTCCACCCGGCTCACGATGCCGCGCAGGGTGCCGCTCGCGTCGACCACCGGGAGGCGCTTGATCCGGTGCGCGGCCATCAGCCGGGCGGCCAGCGACAGCGGGGCGTCGGGGCGGACCGTGACGGCCGGAGTCGTCATCAGGTCCTGGGCCCGCACGGAGCCCGCCTTCGCGGTGTCGTCCAGGCGGCGCAGCTGCTCGACGAGGCCGGGGCGGTGGTCGTGGAACTCCTCCTTGGGCAGCAGGTCCGCCTCGGAGACCACCCCCACGACCCGCGCCTCCCCCTCCACCACCGGCAGCGCGGTGACCTTCCAGCGCTCCATCGCCGTGGCGATCTCCTTGAAGGAGGCGTCGGGCGCGACGGCCACGACCTGCTTCGTCATCACGTCAGCGACGGTGTAGGGGTGTGCGGACATGGCGCGTCCTTCCCTCGACATCGTCTCCCGCATGCTCATGGTGTGCCTCCCGCGGTAGCCCTTCCAGACTGCGCCGCCGGCGGGCGGGTGCGGGAGGGCCGTGCGGGGCAGTCCAGGAGGCCCGGTCGGCCCCCGGGGGCCGTACCGCATCAGGCGGGCGAGACGACCGCACGCCACGGCCCCGATGCCGGAGGGGGCGCGCGGGCGGCCGCTCCCACTTGCGCCGGGGCGTGACCGCGGAACCCTGGAAGAGGCCGCGGCCGACCGGCCACCGTGATGGACGCAGGACGACGCAGGACGACGCAGGACGACGGAGGACGAGGGAGCGACGATGGCGACAGGCGACCCCACGAGCGTCACCGGGAGCGAGCGGCCGCGCCCGGTGACCGCGGTCGTCCTCGACACCGACGGCGTCCTCCTCGACAGCGCCCGCCTGCACGCCCTGGCGTGGAAGCGGGCCTTCGACGGCTGTCTGCCCTCGTGGAGCACCGCGCGGCGGCCCCAGCCGCCCTTCGACGCCGAGCGCGAGTACCGCGCCTTGGTCGACGGGCGCCCCCGCTACGACGGTGCCCGCGCCTTCCTCGCGGCGCGCGGGCTCGACCTCCCGCCGGGCAGTCCCGACGACCCGCCCTGCTCGCCGCCCAGCTCGGC
>NZ_JBSGIW010000140.1:0-12949 GCF_053605265.1 Streptomyces sp. NPDC003943
CGACCCTGCGTCAGGCGGCCTCGGGGAAGTGGCAGGCCACCTCACGTGCCTCCCCCGGCGCGGGGATCCGCAGCAGCGGCGCCTCGCTGCGGCAGATCGCCTGCGCCTTCGGGCAGCGCGGATGGAAGGTGCAGCCGGGCGGCGGGGCGGCCGGGCTCGGCGGGTCGCCGAGCAGGGTGATCCGCTCCCGGGTCCGCTCGGCGACCGGGTCGGGCAGCGGGACCGCGGACAGCAGGGCCCGCGTGTACGGGTGGGCGGGCGCGCCGTACACGCGTTCCTTGTCCCCGATCTCCACGATCCGGCCGAGGTACATCACGGCGACCCGGTCGCAGACCCGCTTGACGACGGACAGGTCGTGGGCGATGAAGAGGTAGGCGAGGCCGAGTTCGCGCTGGAGGCGCTCCATCAGGTTGACGATCTGGGCCTGCACGGAGACGTCGAGGGCGGAGACCGGCTCGTCGGCGATGACCAGCCGGGGGCCGGTGGCCAGCGCGCGGGCGATGCCGATGCGCTGTGCCTGGCCGCCGGAGAACTCGTGCGGGTAGCGGTCGAGGTGTTCCGGGATGAGGCCGACCAGGTCCATCAGCTCCGCGGCCCGCGCACGGGCCGCCATCGCCGTACTGCCGTGCACCATCAGCGGATCGGAGATGATCCGGGCCACGGTCTGGCGGGGGTTGAGGGAGGAGTGCGGGTCCTGGAACACCATCTGGAGGTCCTTGCGGAGCGGCTTCAGCTCGTGCTGCGACAGGTGGGCGATGTCCCGGCCGTCGTAGACGACCGACCCCGCGGACGGCTCCAGGAGGCGGACGATCGTACGCCCGGTGGTGGACTTGCCGCAGCCGGACTCGCCCACCAGGCCGAGCGTCTCGCCGGGTGCGATGTCGAAGCTGACGCCGTCGACGGCCCGGACCGGGGCGGCGCGCCGCCTGCCGGGGAAGCTGGTCGTCAACTCCCTCACGGAGAGCAGAGGTCCGGTTTTCACAGTGCTCGTGGGGCTCATGGGGCGACGCCTTCGTACGCGGGGAAGTGGCAGGCGGCCGGGTGTCCGTCCGGGCCGCCGAGCGCGGGGCGCTCGGTCTCGCAGCGGGCGCGCTCGTCCTGCGCGGCCGCGGCCGCCCGCGGACAGCGCGGGGCGAACACACAGCCCGGCGCGGGATCGAGCAGGGACGGCGGGCTGCCGGGGATCGCCCGCAGCGGGACGTCGTCCCGGTCGTCGAGCCGCGGCAGGGAGTCGAGCAGCCCCCGGGTGTACGGGTGGGCCGGCACGGCGAACAGGGCGTCCACCGGCGCCTGTTCGGCCGCCCGGCCGCCGTACATCACCAGCACGTCGTGGGCCACCCGGGCCACGACGCCCAGATCGTGGGTGATCATGACGACGGCGAGGCCGCGTTCCTCCTGGATCCGGGCGATCAGCTCCAGGATCTGGGCCTGGACGGTGACGTCCAGGGCGGTGGTGGGCTCGTCGGCGATGAGGAGTTCCGGTTCACAGGCCAGCGCCATGGCGATCATCACGCGCTGGCGCATGCCGCCGGAGAACTGGTGCGGGTACTCCCCGGCCCGGCGCCGCGGCTCGGGGATGCCGACCTCGGCGAGCGCCTCGACGGCCCGCTCACGGGCGGCCCTGCGGCCGCTGCCGAAGTGCACCCGGTGGGGCTCGGCGATCTGCTCCCCGACGGTGTAGTACGGGTGCAGGCTGGAGAGCGGGTCCTGGAAGATCATCGCCATCCGCCGGCCGCGCAGCCGGTTCAGCTCGCGCTCGGACAGCCCGACGAGTTCCCGGCCGGCCAGCATGACGGAGCCGGTGACGGCGGCGCCGGTGTGCAGCCCCATGACGGCGAGCGAGGTCACGGACTTCCCGGAGCCGGACTCGCCGACGATGCCGAGGGTACGGCCGGGCGGCACGTCGAACGAGAGGGAGTCCACGGCCCGGACGGGGCCGCGCGGAGTCGGGAACGTGACGGTCAGGTCCCGGACGGAGAGCAGCGGCGGGGCGGGCCGCGGTGCGGTGTCGGTCATCAGTACCTCACTCGCGGGTCGACGACGGCGTACAGCAGGTCGACGGCCAGGTTGGCGACGACGATGAAGGTCGCGGCGAGCAGCGTGACGCCGAGGATGACCGGCTGGTCGCCGGTGGACAGGGCACCGTAGAAGAGCCGGCCGATGCCGGGGAGTCCGAAGATCGACTCGGTGATGACCGCGCCGGCGAGCAGGCCGCCGAGGTCCATGCCGAAGATGGTGAGGATCGGCGTCATCCCGGCACGCAGTCCGTGTTTGACGACGACCGTGCGGCGGGGCAGGCCCTTGGCCCGGGCGGTGCGGATGTACGGCTCCGCCATGGTCTCGATCATCGAACTGCGGCTCTGGCGCGCGTACATCGCCGCGTACAGGATCGCGAGCGCGAGCCAGGGCAGCAGCAGGTTCGACGCCCAGCCGACGGGGTCGGATCCGAAGGACGTGTACTGCGGGTAGGGCAGCAGCCCGGCCGTCCGGATCACCCCGTAGATCAGCATGACCGAGGTGAAGTAGACCGGCAGCGAGGCGGCGGCGACCGCGCCGACCATGAGGACGCGGTCGGTCAGGGTGTCCTTGCGCAGCGCCGCCGCGACGCCCGCGGAGAGTCCGAGGAGCAGCCAGATCGCGGCGGCCCCGACGGCGAGCGAGGCGGACACGGGGAAGCGGTCGACGAGCAGGTCCCAGACGGGCTGGCTGTTCTCGTACGAGTAGCCGAGGCAGGGGAAGTCGCAGCGCAGGGCGTACTGGCCGCTGCCCATGGTGCGGCCGGTGAAGATGCCGCTGACGAAGTCGGCGAACTGACGCCACAGCGGCTGGTCCAGGCCCATGTGGGCGCGGATCGCCTCCAGGCGTTCGGCGCTGCACGACTTGCCGCAGGCCGCGGCGGCGGGGTCGGAGGGCAGCACGTAGAAGATGGTGAAGGTGACGGCGGCGATGGCGAGGAGGACGCCGGCGATGCCGAGCAGCCGGCGGCCGAGGTAGAGGATCACGAGCGGCTTCCCCTCGGGTCGAGGATGTCGCGCAGCGCGTCGCCGAGCAGCGTGAACGCGAGCACCGTGAGGAAGAGGCAGAGGCTCGGCACGAGGAAGTACATGGGATCCGTGTCGTAGAAGGCGACGCTCTCGGCGATCATCTGGCCCCACGACGGGGTGGGCGGACGGACGCCGACGCCCAGGTAGCTGAGGGCCGCCTCGGTGGCGATCATCCCGGGGATGATCAGGGTCGTGTAGGCGATGACCGGTCCGGCGACGCCCGGGAGGATGTCCCGGGTCAGGATCCGCCAGGGGCCGGAGCCGCCGACACGGGCGGCGTCGACGTACTCGCGGTGCCGGAGCGAGAGGGTCTGGCCGCGGACGACGCGGGCGATGCCGGGCCAGCCGAAGAGGCCGATGACCAGGGTCATGAGCACGATCCGGTTGACGTCCCGGGCCACCGACATCATGGCGATCATGAAGATGAGGGAGGGGAAGGACATGGTGAGGTCCATCAGCCGGGAGAGCACGGTGTCGGTGCGGCCGCCGAAGTAGCCGGCCGTGATCCCGGCCGCCGTCCCGGCGGCGACGACGATGGCCGTCGCGGTGAACGCGATGAGCAGGGAGACCTGGGCGCCGTGCACGACGCGGGCGAACAGGTCGCGGCCGGTGACGGGTTCGACGCCGAGCCAGTGCTCGGCCGAGACGCCGCCGAGCGGGCCGACCGGCAGGCCGCCCAGATACGGATCGACGGCGCTCTTGTCGAACTCGTCGGGGGCCCAGCCGCCCAGCGCGCTGAGCAGCGGGGCGGCCACGGCCATGATCACGAAGAGCGCGACCACGACGAGGGAGACCTTCACGGACGGGCGGCGGCGCAGTTCCGCGCGGGCGAGCTGCCAGGGACCGCGGCCCGCGCGCGGGGCCGGGGAGGTGGTGGTGGACATGGTGACGGGCCCTCAGCTTCCGCTCTTGGCGGGGTCCTTGAGTCCGACCGTCGCGTAGTCGATCGCCCCGCCGAACGAGGTGTGGCCGTAGGCACCGGCGATGTTGGTGCCGAGGAGCAGCGGCATGCGCTCGATGACGGTGGGCGCCGTCGGGGCCTTGGCGAGGATCTCCCCGTCCAGCGCCTGCCACGCCTTGTTCGCCTGCGCCGAGTCGGTCATGGCGGCGATCTCGTCCATGCGCTTCATGGTCGCCGGGTCGCGGAAGAGCGAGTGGTTGCCGGAGTTGCCCTTCTCCTTGATGTAGCGGCCGTCGAAGACGAAGGGCAGGAAGGTCGAGCCGGAGGGGTAGTCCGGACACCAGCCGGTGTAGACGAGGTCGGTGCGGTTCTTGGTGTCGCCGATCGTGTCGTAGAAGGCGGAGGGATCGACGGTCTCGATGGTGACCTTGATGCCGACGCGGCCGAGCGACTCCTGGATGGCCTCGCCGACCGCCTTGCGGCCGTTGGAGACGGTGATGCTGGTGGCGAAGCCGTCGGGCTTGCCCGCCTCCTTCAGCAGCCGCTTCGCCTTCTCCACGTCACCGGTGAGCGGGATCTTCAGCGTGTCGGGCTGCTTGCCGCCGTCGAAGAGGGAGCCCGGCATGAGGGCGGTGGCCACGTCGTTGAGGGCGGGGCCGCCGGAGGCGGTGAGGACGGCCTGCCGGTCGAGGGCGTACTGCACCGCCTGACGGACCTTCACGTTGTCGAAGGGCGCGCGGCCGGTGTGCATCTGCACCATCTCGGTGCAGCTGGTGGACTCGGCGAGCAGCCGTGCCTTGACCTCCGCCCTGGTGAGCACCTTCGGGGTGGACTCGGGGCGCAGCTTGCCCCAGGACACGGCGGAGGCGTCGGCGCCGGAGCTCGCGATGAGCCGGTCGTCGATCTGATTGGCCTTGAGCCCCATCGTCATCACGATCCGGTCCGGGTACGCCTTGCGGACCTGGTCCGTCGCCGGGTCCCAGTGCGGGTTGCGGACCAGGATCAGCTGCTTGTCGCGGGCGTACGACTCGATCCTGTACGGCCCCGACGAGAACGGGCGGTTGTCGTACTGCGGCCCCTTGTCCTGGGACCGGGGCACCGGGGCGAAGGTCGGCAGCACCGTGGCGTACGGGAACTCGGCGAAGGGCTTGCGCAGTTCGAAGACGATGGTGTGGTCGTCGGGCGTCTTCACGGAGTCGAGGTGCCTGCCGCCGGCCGGGCCCTGGTAGCCCTCGGCGCCGGCGAGGTAGCGGGCCGCGTAGTCGGGGCCGCCGGGCAGGTCGGGGGAGAAGGACCGCTCCACGTTGTACTTGACGTCCTGGGCGGTGATCGGAGTGCCGTCCTCGTACTTCAGGCCCTTCTTCAGCCGGAAGGTCCAGGTCTTCGCCCCGTTGCTGGCGGTGCCGAGGTCCTCGGCGAGGTCGGGGACCAACTCGCCGCCCTTGGAGCCCGGTTCGGCCCGGTACGTGACCAGGGTGCGGTAGAGCAGGCGGGTGCCGAAGTCCATGTCGCGCATCACCCAGTTGCGGGCCGGGTCGAGGTGGCTGAAGTCCTGGTCGGACAGGATGTTCAGGGTCCCGCCCTGGTGCGGCGCACCGCCGACCGTCGCGCCGTTGTTGGCGGTGGCGGGGTTCGCGCGGCCCCTGCCGTCGGCGGCGCCGTGTCCGCCGGAACATGCGGTGACGCCGAGGGTGAGGGCGGCCGCCAGGGCGGTGGCCAGTGTGGTGCACGTGCGCTTGTTCATGGGTGGGTCACTCCGGTGCGGTGCGATCGGACAGCCGGGAGCGGCTGGAATGTGACCGGTAACATAGTAATGTGAAATTGCACTGACAACCCGTCGGGAATGCCGTTATCCATCCGTGTCCAAGACGCACGAGGGACCCATGAACCCCGCATATGCCACGGTCGACCACACCTTCACCGTCCCCCTGGACCACCGCGCCCCCGGCGGCCCCACCATCGAGGTCTTCGCCCGGGAGGTCGTCGATCCGGCTCGCGCGAGCGGTGAACTGCCCTGGCTGCTCTACCTGCAGGGCGGCCCCGGCGGAAAGTCGCCGCGCCCGTCGGCCGGTTCGCCCGGCTGGCTCGACCAGGCCCTCAAGACCCACCGCGTGCTGCTCCTCGACCAGCGGGGCACCGGCCGCTCCACCCCCGTCACCGCCCGCACCGCGGCCCGCTTCGCCACCCCCGCCCGACTGGCCGCCCACCTCGCCCACTTCCGCGCCGACGCGATCGTCGCCGACGCGGAACTGATCCGCCGCCGCCTCTGCGGAGAGACCCCCTGGGAGACGCTCGGCCAGAGCTACGGAGGCTTCCTCACCCTCACCTACCTCTCCCGGGCCCCCGAGGGCCTGCGCGCCTGCTACGTCGCCGGCGGCCTGCCCGGCCTCACCGCCACCGCCGACGACGTCTACGCCCGCACCTACCCCCGCGTCCGCGACCGCGTCCTCGACTTCTACGCCCGCTACCCCGACGACGCCCCCCGCCTGCGCAGGCTCGCCGACCACCTCGCCGACGACGACACCCGCCTGCCCAACGGCGACCGGCTCACCCCGGACCGCCTGCGCGCGCTCGGCCTCGTCCTCGGCATGGGCGACGGTTTCGAGCGCCTGCACTGGCTGCTCGACGAAGCCCTGGACCCGGACGGCGCGCCCACGGACACCTTCCTCCACCAGGTCATGACCCTGACCGGCTTCACCGACAACCCGCTGTTCGCCGTCCTGCAGGAGACGCTGTACGGGCAGGGCGCCGGCCCGGCCGACTGGGCGGCCTCCCGCGCCCTCGCCGACTTCCCCGAGTTCGCCGCGGACGCCGACCCCCTGCTGCTCACCGGCGAGATGATGTACCCCTGGATGTTCCGCGAGATCACGGGCCTGCGCCCGTTCGCCGGCGCCGCCGACCTGCTGGCCGCCCGCACGGACTGGCCGCCGCTCTACGACCCGCAACGCCTCGCCGCCAACGAGATCCCCCTCGCCGCGATCGTCTACCACGACGACATGTACGTCGACGCGGGCCTCTCCCTGCGCACGGCACGCGAGGTCGGCGCCACCCGCGTCTGGGTGACCAACGAGTGGGAGCACGACGGCATATCCGCCTCCGGCGGCCGTGTCCTCGCCCGCCTGACGGACATGGCGGCCGGCCGCGCGTGACCGGACGCCCGGTCACGGTCCGCGGCCGCGCGGCGATTCACTCGGTCCGCCGCGGGCCGCCAGGGCCGAGAGAGGGTGACTCACCGGTAGACGACCCGGTCACCGGCGCGGCGTGGGACAACTCGCGGGAAAGTCCCCATCGCCCGAAGGAGGAGGCCCGTGCCACCCCAGCCCACACCACCACCCCCCGGCGCGCCCAGGAAGAGGTGGCGCAGACGCCTCGCCCTGGCCGCCGGCCTCGCCGCCGCGGCGGTCCTCGCCGCGATGCTGCCCGCCGCCGCCACCGGTGGCACGATCTGGACGACACTGCCGGGCATGCCGACGGCGCGCGCTGCAGTGGCCTCGGCAACGGCCCCCTGCCCACCCGGCCAGACCGGCGTCTGCGTCTACACCGTGGGGGGTGAGACCCTGGCGGGGCAGCTGGCCTCGGCCGAGTCGTACAACCGGGTCACCAACGCCTGGTCCACGCTGCCGCCGATGCCCACGGCGCGGAGCTACGCCGCGGCGGCGAGCGCCGCCTGTCCGCCCGGCCAGACAGGCACCTGCCTCTATGTCATCGGCGGCGTGGTCGTCTCCGGGGAGACCCAGACGCCGCAGACGGTGGTGCAGTCCTACAACCCGCTGACGAACGCCTGGAGCACGGTCGCTCCGATGCGGACCGCGCGCTCCGCTCTGGCGGCCGTGGCGGCCCCCTGCCCGCTGGGCCAGACGGGGGTGTGCGTCTACGCGGTCGGCGGCACCGGCAGCTCCGGCTCCCTGGGCACGACGGAGTCGTACAACCCCACCACCAACTCGTGGAGCACGCTCCCCGCGATGCCCGCGCCCAGGTCGAGCCTGGGTGCCGCGGCCGCGCCCTGTTCGCCGGGCCAGCAGGGCGCCTGCGTGTACGCCGTCGGTGGTTTCGACACCACCCAGACCAACGTGGTGCAGTCCTACAACCCGGCCTCCAACACCTGGACTCCGGTGGCGTCGCTGCCCACGCCCCGCTCCGACATGGGCACGACGGCCAGCTCCTGTCCGCCCGGGCAGAGCGGCACGTGCGTCTACATCGTGGGCGGCCTCTACGTGACCCACCTCCTGGCCAGCGTCCAGTCGTACAACCCGGCCTCCAACCTCTGGACGGACCTGCCGCCGATGCCGACGCCCCGCCTCCGGCTCGGCGCCGTCGCCATGCCGTGCCCGACCGGCCTGGGCGGCAACTGCGTCTACGCCACTGGCGGCGCCAACGGTACGGACGTGCTCGCCACCCTCGAAGCCCTGGACCCGCCACAGCCCACAGGGCACTGAAACACCCTTCGTCGGGGCTCGCACACGGCAACGAGGCGAGCCCCGTCAGATCCGGCGCGGACGTGCGAGGCGCCTCGCCGAATGCTGCAATGAGATGAGGGCTGCGTCGGGTCATGTCCGTCGAGTGGCGGCGACGCGGGCGGGGGCGGGTCTCGTGTGTGTGGTCAGATCCCCCGGCTGTGTGGAGTGGTGATGAGCGACGATTTCGAGGACATGGGCCCGGTCGACTACCTGGTCATCGAGTTCCCCGGCAACCGCATGACGGGCGAGGCGTTCCCCCTCCTCGTCGACCTGGTCGACAGAGGCATCGTCCGCATCCTCGACCTCATGTTCGTCCGGAAGGACACCGACGGCAGCGTCGTCGCCCTGGAACTGAGGGATCTGGACGCCGACGGCGAGTTCGACCTGTCCGTCTTCGAGGGCTCATCGTCCGGACTGCTCGGGCAGGACGACCTCAACGAGGCCGGGATGGCTCTCGAGCCGGGCAACGCGGCCGGCATCCTCGTCTACGAGAACCTCTGGGCCGCGCCCCTCGCACGGGCCCTGCGGCGTGCGGGCGCGCAGTTCGTGGCCGGCGGGCGCATCCCCGTACAGGCCCTCCTCGCCTCGCTCGAAGCCGCGGAGGCGGCCGAGGCGGCCGAGGGCGGCGCCGTCGCCTGACGCCTCCCCGGACGGCCGGGGAAGCCGACCGGACAAGCCGATCCAATCGAAAGCGTGTCAAGGAGGCCAGGACATGCCAGGACTTCTTCGAGGGGTAGCGCGCACCGCGGTGGTGGCCGGAACGGCGACCGCGGTGTCCAACAGGGTCTCGCGGCGCCAGGCGGGCCGCTGGGCCGCCCAGGAGCAGCAGGCGGCACCCGCACAGTACGCGCCGCCACCACCGCCACCGGCGCCGGAGCCCGCGGCGGCCACGACGGAAGACGACATGAGCAGCAAGATCGCTCAGCTCAAGCAACTCGGCGAGCTGAAGGAACAGGGCCTGCTGACCGAGGAGGAGTTCGCGGCTCAGAAGAGCAGGCTCCTCGCCTCCTGACCCTGCCCCGACCGACCGACCGGCCGCGCGTCTTCGCGACGCGCGGCCGGTCCGTGAGCAGACGACGGCTCGCGCGGCTCCCGAACCCTCGAACGGCTCAGCCCGGGATGCCGGGGGCCCGTACATCGGCGGAAATGGACACGGACACCTGTCCGCGACAGACAGTGCCGTGACCATGGAGGACGGATGAGAGTGCTGCGGAGTGTGTCGTCGGCGGTACTGATCGTCCTCGCCTGCATCCTGGTCCCCGTCAGCGTCCTCACCGTCTGGGTGCACGACATCGTCCTCGACACCGACCGGTACGTCGCGACCATGAAGCCGCTCGCCTCCGACCCGGCGATCGAGGCCGCCGCGCAGAACCGGATCGTCCACGCCGTGGACGTAAGGGTCGACGGCAAGGAGATCACCGCCGAGATCGCGGCCTGGCTGCAGTCCCAGGGCCTGCCGCCACGCGCGGCCGACGCCGTCAAGGGTCTCGCCCCGCAGCTGGACGACGCCGTGAACGCGGCCGCGGAGAAAGTGGCCAACCGTTTCGTCGAGAGCGACCGGTTCGAGAAGGTGTGGGTCACCGCCAACCAGGCCGCCCACACCGCCGTGGTGCACGCGCTGACCGGCAAGGGGCGCGGAGCGATCGGTGTCTCGGAGGGCACGGTCACCCTCGACGTCGGCACCGCCGTGGACAAGGTCAAGCAGGAGCTGGTGGACGCCGGCCTGAAACCGGCCGAGAAGATCCCCGACGTCAACAAGCAGCTGGTGCTCTTCCAGTCCGACAAGCTGGAGAAGATCCAGGGCGCCGCGCACGCCCTCGACGTGATCGGGAACTGGCTGCCCGTCATCACGGTGGTGCTCGCCGCGGCCGGTGTGTTCCTGGCCCACCGGCGCCGCCGCGCCCTGGCGAAGACGGCCCTGGGCGCGGCCTTCGCGTGTCTGGTCGTGGCCATCGGGCTCGTCGTCGCCCGTCGCTACTACCTGGACCACCTGCCGTCACAGGTGCAGTCCGAGGCGGCCGCGGCAGCCGTCTTCGACCATCTCCTGCACTTCCTGCGGATCGCCCTGCGCACCGCGATCGTGCTGGGCGTCGTCATCGCCCTCGGCGCCTACTTCATCGGCCCCGGCCGACTGGCCCGCGCCACCCGCTCCACCGCCGAGCGCGGCGCCGACTCGGCGGCCGGGTGGTGGGGCGGCCACGGCGTCACCACCGGGCCCGTGGGCACCTGGACCGAGGCGCACCGCAAGTGGCTGACCGTCGGCGCCCTGCTGATCGTCGCCCTGCTGTTCGCCCTGTGGAACCACCCCACGGTCCTCACCGTCCTGCTCCTCGTACTCATCCTGCTCGCGGTGCTCGCCGTGATCGCCCTGCTGGCCGCCGACGGCCGCAGGAGAGAGCGGCCGGACGGAGCGGAGCAGCCCGGCGCAGCAGCCTGAGGGAGCAGGCTCAGGACGTCAACTGGTAGATGCTCCGGCCCACCAGGAACAGCCCCACCACCATGCACACGGCCACGAGCGCCTGCGTCTGGTGCGCCTGGAACCAGGCACGCAGCCGCCCCAGCCGCACCTGCGCGGACTCGGGCGCGAACACCGTGTAGAGCTCCATCGCCAGCAGACTGCTCGTGGCGAGGACGCAGTACACCACCAGGGCCACGTACGAGGAGGTACGGGACAGGTCGGCGCTCACCACCGTCGCCGCACCGGCCGCCACCAGTCCCCAGGGCTGGAGCAGCGGCCCGAGTCCCGCCGCGGTCCAGCCGGAGATCCGGTCGAGCCGCGCCGCCATCCTGCCGGACGACTTCCTGGGCTGATCGGTCCGCGGGTCGGTCCGCTTCCGGGCCCTCTGCCGGTACCCGGCGTACCCGACCAGTCCCAGGCCGATGGCCAGCTTCACGGCGGACGTGGCCGTGGACGGCGGCGACTTCGCGGCCGGCGGCTTGCCCCCGGTGGTGATCAGCACGGCGACGAGGACGGCCACGAAGCAGGCGACCCAGGAGAGGATGAACGCCAGGCCCTTCCAGGTCCCGCGATCCGCCGAGAGCACCAGGACGAACGCGGTCACCGACAGTGGGAACACCGCGATTCCCAGCCCGATGAGGATCAGATCAGGCAGCATCGCGGCCCCCGCGAAGCCCCGCGGGCCCGGTCGCCGGGCCGCTCTCGCTCATGGCTTCATCTTTCACCGTCCCGCCGGAACCCCACAAATCCTCGAAGGGCGGCCCGGGCGGTTCACCCGTACGGGCCCGGTGGCGCCGCCGCCGCGGGCCGGGCGGGCGCGGGGGCGGCACGCTGGCAGCATGCAGCGAGCGAGCAGGTCCGGCCGGCGCCGCGCCGACCGCGGGCCACGCCGGGACCGGCGGCGCGAGCGGCGCCGGCGCTCCGGTGCCTCGCTGCGGTCCCGGGTCACGGGCCTGCGCTCCCGGGCCGAGGAACGGTTCCCGCTGATCACGCACCTCATGTCGCACCTGATCTCGGTGAACGTGCTCGACTCGGCGACCCGGCTGGCCGCCCAGACGTTCCTCACGGCGGTCCCGCTGCTGTTCCTGGTGGCCTCCATCGCCCCGCCGGAGCTGCGCGACCAGTTCGTCAGCTCCGTGCACGAGATCTTCGGCCTGTCGGGGAGCGCCGAGACCGAGTTCGACAAGGCCCTCAAGGCCACCGGCGACCCCTCCGACGAGCTGCGTCAGACCTTCGGTGTCGTCAGCGGCCTGATGGTGCTCATCTCGGCCACCGCGTGCAGCCGCGCCATGCAACGGCTGTGCGAGCGCGCCTGGGGCCTGCGCGGGGCGAGCGCACGGATGGCCGCCTGGCGCTGGGTCGCCTGGATCCTGGCGTGGATGCTGATGATCGGAGCGCAGGGCGCCCTGCACGACGGCTTCGGCCTGGGCCGGTGGCTGGGCCTGCCCCTGCTGCTGCTCGCGGAGGTCGGCATGTGGTGGTGGACGCAGCACCTGCTGCTGACCGCGCGGGTGCCGTGGCTGCCGCTGCTGCCGGGCGCGCTGATGACCGGAATCGCCCTCGGCGTCGTCACCGCGACCGCGTCGCTCTACATGTCCAAGGCGCTCAACCGAAGCCTGGAGAAGTACGGCTCGCTGGGCTCGGTCTTCACCCTGCTGTCCTGGCTCATCGGCCTCTGCGCGGTGGTGACCCTGTGTGTCACGGCCGGGGCCGTCGTCGCCCGCGAACCCTGGGCGGCCCGCTATCTGGGCACGCCGGGCCCGGCGCCCCCGCCGTCCGACGACACGTCGTCGGACGGGGAGCGGTCGGACGGTTCACCCGCGGACTGACCACGGGCTTCGCGCGGCGGAGCCGTGGGCCCGCCGCGCTACGGCGCGGACCTGCGGCGCTCTCCCCGGCGCGAGGCGCGGTCGCCGGTGGTGCCGGTGGTGCCGGCGGCGCCGTTGCCACCCGCCGTCCGGCGGCCGGATCCGCGGCCGGCACCGCCGGCCTGACCGGCCTTGCCGGAGGCGCCGCGGGTCGCCGTCGCGTCCCCGGCCCGGCGGTCGGTGCCACGGCCGCCCGAGCCGGCGGCAGCGCCCGCGGCCTT
>NZ_JBSGIW010000141.1:0-12439 GCF_053605265.1 Streptomyces sp. NPDC003943
ACCTGCTGCACCCACTGCTTGTCGGGCTTGCGGCCCGCGATGTCCATCGGCAGCGTGATGTTCTCCGAGCTATCCGTCCGTACGGCCCCGAGCCGCGGCCTTACGGGCCTCCTCGGCCTTGCGCTCCTCCTCGGCCTTGGCCTTCTCGGCCTTCTCCTCGGCCTCCATCTCGGCGAAGACGTCGATCGGCGGCGGCGCCTTGGCGAGGAAGACCCAGGTCAGGTAGACCGCGAGCAGGAACGGCGGGATCTTCAGGGCGACCAGGACCCAGCCGAGCTGGGTGGTGTCGGCCCACCAGTACAGCGGGAAGAGGATCGCGCACTTGGCGAGCAGGATCAGGCCCCAGGCCCAGCTGGCCTTCGCGTACGCCTTCTTGCGGCCCGGGTTGCGGGTGCGCCAGGAGAGGTTCTCCTTGAAGATCGGGCCGAGGATCAGGCCGATCAGGGGCACGCCGGCGAGGGTCGTGACGATGTAGGCGACGGCCATGCCCAGCGTGTAGAGCATGCCCGGCAGGTAGAAGTCCTTGGCGTTGCCGGTCATCATCGCGAAGACGACACCGAAGGCGACGCCGAAGACGCCGCTGAAGGCGTGCTTCACGGTGTCGCGGCGGATCAGCCGGACGAGCACGAGGACGAGCGAGACCGCGAGGGCGGCGATCGCCGAGGAGTGCAGGTTCTTGTTGATCGTGTAGATCGTGACGAAGAGCAGGCCCGGCAGGACCGTCTCCACCATGCCGCGCACTCCGCCGAACGCCTCGAAGAGCGCCGCCTCGGTCACCGCCTTGTCGGCCTGGGCCTGCGGGTCCTGGACCCGGGCGTGCCGTCCGGAGGTCGGCCGGCCGGAGGTCTGCTCGGCGGTCGACTGGTCGGCGGTCGGCTTGTCGACTGACGTCACCGGCTACTCCTGTCCGAGCGGTCGCAGCTCGTATTTGGGGTTGAAGAGGACCCGCCGGCCGTGGCTCATGGAGATCCGGCCGGAGGCGATCAGCTTGCGGCCCGGTTCGATGCCCACGATGGACCGGCGGCCCAGCCAGACGACGTCCAGCGGTGCCGTGCCGTCGAAGAGCTCGGCCTCCAGCGCGGGCACACCCGCCCGGGGACGCAGGGTGACCGTGCGCAACGTACCAGTCACCTTGACTATCTGGCGGTCGGAACAGTCGGAGATGCGCGTGCACCCCGAAGCCGCCGTGTCCTCCTGGAGCTCGACCGACTCCAGCTCCTCCTGCGAGGTGGAAAGGCGGTCGAGCATACGGCGGAAGCGGCCGGCCGGCTTCTCTGTACGCGGTGCAGCACTCATACAGAAAGCGTACCGGCCCCCGCCGACACCGAGCCCGGCACCGGACCGGGTACCGGAGCCGGTAGCGGAGGCGGTACCGAACTCAGTGTTCGAAGCGGTAACCCATGCCCGGTTCGGTGACGAAGTGACGCGGATGCGAGGGGTCGAGCTCCAGCTTCCGGCGCAGCTGCGCCATGTACACGCGCAGGTAGTTGGTCTCGGTGCCGTACGAGGGCCCCCAGACCTCCTGCAGCAGCTGTTTCTGGCTCACCAGGCGGCCGCTGTTGCGGACCAGGACCTCCAGGAGGTGCCACTCGGTAGGGGTGAGCCGGACGTCCTTGCCGTCGCGGTGGACCTTCTTCGCCGCCAGGTCGACCGTGAAGCCGTCGGTCTCCACGACCACCAGGCCGTCCTCGGCGCCGCCGACCGGCTCGGCGCGGCGGACCGCGGCGCGCAGCCGGGCGAGCAGCTCGTCCATGCCGAAGGGCTTGGTGACGTAGTCGTCGGCGCCGGCGTCGAGGGCCTCGACCTTCTCGTCGGAGGTCTGCCGGGCGGAGAGCACCAGGATCGGCACCCGGGTCCAGCCGCGCAGGCCCTTGATCACCTCGACGCCGTCCATGTCGGGCAGCCCGAGGTCGAGGACGACGACGTCGGGATGGCGCTCGGCGGCGAGCCGGAGGGCGCTGGCGCCGTCGGGCGCCGCGTCGACCTCGTACTTCCGCGCCTTGAGGTTGATCACCAGGGCGCGGACGATCTGTGGCTCGTCGTCGACCACCAGGACCCGGGTCATGGAGGAGGGCCTTCCTTGTCGTTGGGGCGTTCTGTGGGACGGGATCCCGCACGGGCGGGTTCCGTGGGTGCTACGTGAGGGTGTGCACGTTCGTCGCGGCGGCGCCGGGGTCCGGGGACGGGGCGATGCCGGGGCCGGGGCCCGGGGCGGTCCTGAGGGTGAGCACCATGGTGAGGCCGCCGCCCGGGGTGTCCTCGGCGCTGATGGTGCCGCCCATGGCCTCCACGAAGCCGCGGGCGACCGCGAGGCCGAGGCCGACGCCGGAGCCGCGCGGGGCGTCGCCGAAGCGCTGGAAGGGCTCGAAGATGCCGTCCTTGCCCTCGTCGGGGACGCCGGGGCCGCGGTCGGTGACGCGCACTTCGAGGCGCTCGCCGAGGACGCTGGCGCCGACCGTGACGGGGACGCCGTCGGGGCTGTACTTGACGGCGTTCTCGACGATGTTGGCGACGGCCCGCTCCAGGAGGCCGCGGTCGACGGCGACCATGGGCAGGGTCTCGGGGATGTCGAGGTCGACGCTGCCGTCGGGGACGCCGCCGAGGGCCATGGGCACGACCTCGTCGAGGTCGGTGGGGCGGATGAGCGGGGTGACGGTGCCGGTCTGGAGCCGGGACATGTCGAGGAGGTTGCCGACGAGGTGGTCGAGACGGTCGGCGCCGTCCTCGATACCTTCGAGGAACAGGGCACGGTCCTCCTCGGACCACTCGACGTCGTCGGAGCGGAGGGACGAGACGGACGCCTTGATGCCGGCGAGCGGGGTGCGCAGGTCGTGGCTGACGGCGGCGAGCAGCGAGGTGCGGATCTTGTTGCCCTCGGCCAGCTTGCGGGCCTCCTCGGCCTCGTCGACGAGGCGCTGGCGGTCGAGGACGACCGCCGCCTGGGCGGCGAAGGCGCCGAGCACGCGGCGGTCCTCGGCGGGCAGGACGCGGCCGGTGAGGGCGAGCGCCAGATGGTCGCCCACGGGCATGTCGACGTCGGCGTCCTCGGGCCGGGTCACCGGCCGGGCGCCGACGCTCGCGGCGCAGATCCAGGGTTCGAGCTCGCCGGCGCGCTCCAGGAGGGCGACGGACTCCATGGAGAAGGTCTCCCGGAGCCGTTCGAGCAGGGCCTCCAGGCTGGACTCCCCGCGCAGCACGCTGCCCGCCAGGTAGGACAGCACCTCGGACTCGGCGCGCAGCCGGGCGGCCTGCTGGGTCCGGCGGGCCGCCAGGTCGACGACGGAGGCCACGGACATGGCGACGCCGAAGAAGACGGCGATGGCCACGATGTTCTTGGGGTCGGCGATGGTCAGCCGGTGCAGTGGCGGGGTGAAGAACCAGTTCAGGAGCAGGGAGCCGAAGGCCGCCGAGGCGAGGGCGGGCAGGAATCCGCCGAGGAGGGCGGCGGCGACGGTCAGGGCGAGGAAGAGCAGCATGTCGTTGGCGAGCCCGAGCTGCGCGTCGACATGGGTGAGCAGCAGGGTGAGCAGCGCGGGCCCGGCGACGCCGACCAGCCAGCCCCAGAGGATGCGGGCGCGGCCGAGCCGGGCGCCGCGGGCGACGGGCAGGCCGCGGCCCTTGGCGGCCTCCTCGTGCGTGACGATGTGGACGTCGAGGTCGGGCCCGGAGTCGCGGGCGACGGTCTGGCCGACGCCCGGCCCGAGGACGTACTGCCAGGAGCGGCGGCGGCTGGAGCCGAGAACGATCTGGGTGGCGTTGACGCCGCGGGCGAACTCCAGGAGGGCGGCGGGCACGTCGTCGCCTATGACGTGATGGAACGTTCCGCCGAGATCTTCGACCAGGGTCCGCTGGACGGCCAGCTCCTTGGGCGACGCGGAGGTGAGGCCGTCGCTGCGGGAGACGTAGACGGCGAGCACCTCGCCGCCGGCGCCCTTCTCGGCGAGCCTGGTGGCCCGGCGTATCAGGGTGCGGCCCTCGGGGCCGCCGGTGAGGCCGACGACGATCCGCTCGCGGGCCTGCCAGGTGGACCGGATGTTGTGCTCGCCGCGGTACTGCCGCAGGTACTCGTCGACCCGGTCCGCCGTCCACAGCAGCGCCAGTTCCCGGAGCGCGGTGAGGTTGCCCGGCCGGAAGTAGTTGGCCAGGGCCGCGTCGACCTTGTCCGGCTTGTAGATGTTGCCGTGCGCCATGCGCCGCCGCAGCGCCTGCGGCGACATGTCGACCAGCTCTATCTGGTCGGCGCGGCGCACGACCTCGTCCGGCACGGTCTCCCGCTGCCGCACCCCCGTGATCGACTCGACGACGTCACCGAGCGACTCCAGGTGCTGGATGTTCACCGTGGACACGACGTCGATCCCGGCCGCGAGCAGCTCCTCCACGTCCTGCCAGCGCTTGGGGTTCCGCGAGCCCGGCACGTTGGTGTGGGCGAGCTCGTCGACGAGCGCGACGGCCGGCCTGCGGGCCAGGACGGCGTCGACGTCCATCTCGGTGAAGGCGGCGCCCCGGTGGGTGAGCTCCCGGCGCGGCACCGACTCCAGGCCGTGCAGCATCACCTCCGTACGCGGCCGGCCATGGGACTCGACGAACGCGACGACGCAGTCCGTACCGCGCTCCACGCGCCGGTGCGCCTCGGACAGCATCGCGTACGTCTTGCCGACGCCCGGTGCCGCTCCCAGGTAGATCCGTAGTCTGCCGCGTCCCATGGCTCGACCTTACGTCCAGCGAAACGGACATTCCGCATGGGTGTGCGCGGCCGGGCGCCGTATTGACGTGATTCTGATGCAGGGCGCGGGATTCCGATGCACGGTGCGCGTGAGCAGCGGCTCAGTGCTCGATGATCTCGCCGTCGCTCAGTTCGAGCACCCGGTCGGCGAGGCCGAGGAGCTGGGAGTCATGGGTGGCGACCAGGGCCGTGCAGCCCTCGCTGCGGACCACGGCGCGCAGCAGCTCCATGACCGCGAGGCCGGTCTCGGCGTCCAGCTGTCCGGTCGGCTCGTCGGCGATCAGCAGCGCGGGCCGGTTGGCGAGGGCGCGCGCGATGGCGACCCGCTGCTGCTGGCCGCCGGAAAGCTCTCCGGGGCGCTGGGCCGCGTGGTCGGCGAGTCCCACCAGGGCGAGCAGCAGGTCGACCCGCTCCTCGCGCTCCCTGGGATCGGCCTTGCGCAGCCGCATCGGCACGCCGACGTTCTCGGCGGCGGACAGGATCGGTATCAGTCCGAAGGACTGGAAGATGAAGCCGATCTTGTCGCGGCGCAGCTCCAGGAGGCCCTCCTCGCCGAGCTCGGCGAGATCGATGCCGTCGATGACGATGCGGCCCCGGTCGGCGGTGTCGAGACCGCCCACCAGATTGAGCAGGGTGGTCTTGCCGGAGCCGGAGCGGCCCTTGAGGGCGACCAGCTCGCCGCGCGGGACGTCGAAGGAGACTCCGCGCAGGGCGTGCACGGCGGCCTCGCCCGTCCCGTACGAGCGGTGCAGGTTCTCCACCCGGACCATCGGCGCGCCGGCCGGATCCTCGATGACGGCCGTGCCGGTCCGCGCGTTGCTCTCACTCACCGTGAAACCCCCCTGGTTCGAACGTGTGCGCCGCCAGTATGTGCCGATCGCGAGGGGGCGTGCCAGACCTGTGGACAACGACCTGTGGACAACGCACGGTGGGCCGCTCCCCGTGCGGGGAGCGGCCCACCGATCGATGTTCTCGGGGGTCAGCGGACCTCGGAGATCTCCGGTCCGCGCTGGAGCTGGCCCATGCCGCCGGAGAACCGGGAGCCGGCCTGGTCCTCCTGCTGCACGCCGTCCGGCACCATCTGGGCGTCGTTCGGCAGCTTGAGGACGATCGGGTCGCGCGGGGCCATCGGGCCCTCGCCGCGGACGACCACGGTGTCGCGCACGATCTGCTCCAGGAGGCCGGCGGCCTCGGGCTGCACGGCGCCCTGCCCGGAGATCACACCGCGCAGGAACCAGCGCGGGCCGTCGACACCCACGAAGCGCACCAGCTGGACGCCCCGGTTGCCGTCGGGCAGCTGCACCGGGACCTGGGCGCGCAGCTCCCAGCCGAGCGGACCCTCGACCTCCTCGATGGCGCCGCCCTGCTGGGTGATGCCTCCGGCGATCTCGTCGCGGACCTCGCCCCAGATGCCTTCGTTCTTGGGCGCGGCGAACGCCTGCAGCTGGACGGCGCTGTCGCGCAGCACGACGGTGGCCGCGACGATCGCGTCGCCCGCCACCTCCACGCGCAGCTCCATGCCCTCGACGCCGGGCACGAAGAGGCCGCCGAGGTCGACGCGCCCCTCCTCCGGCTTGCTGACCTCGGAAATGTCCCAGGGCCCGTCGGGCCGCGGCGCCGGCGGAAGGTTCACCCGGCGCGACTCACCGGCCGCGTCATCGGTGTCGACGGCATCGACGACCTGCTCGGCCTCGCCCGCTGCGTCAGCGGTACCGCTCTTCTTGCGACGTCCGAACACGTCACTGTCCTTCCCGGTCGGATACGACCGAAGCGTATCGATTCCCACCCGTAGAGCCGTCCACGGCGGCATGACCGCCGGTGGACCCGAAGCCCCCCTCGGCCCGCGCGGAGCCGGGAAGCTCCGCCACCTCGTGGAAGCGCACCTTCTCGACCTGCTGGACGACCAGTTGGGCGATCCGGTCGAACCGTTCGAACCGTACGCTCTCGCGCGGGTCCAGATTGACCACGATCACCTTGATCTCTCCACGGTACCCGGCATCGACCGTCCCTGGGGCATTCACGAGCGCGACGCCGCAGCGGGCGGCGAGGCCGGAGCGCGGGTGGACGAAGGCGGCGTAGCCGTCGGGGAGGGCGATGGAGACCCCGGTGGGCAGCACGGCCCGCTCCCCCGGGGCGAGCTCGGCGGCCTCGGTGGTCACCAGATCGGCCCCGGCGTCGCCGGGGTGGCCGTAGGCCGGGATCGGCACGTCCGGGTCCAAGCGGCGGATGAGTACGTCGACGGGATTGCGCATCAGGGGTTCACCTCGAAGGCGCGGGCGCGCCTGACCTGGTCGGGGTCGGACATGGCGGCCTGGATCTCCTCCGGGCGCCCGTTGTCGATGAAGTGGTCGACCTTGACCTCGATGAAGAGGGCGTCGGCGCGGACGGCGACGGGGCCCTCGGGCCCGCCGATCCGGCCGACGGCGGTCGAGTAGATCTTGCGGCCGTGCACGGCGGTGACCTCGGCCTCCAGGTGGAGCACGGTGCCGACCGGGACGGGCCGGGCGAAGTCGGTCTCCAGGCGTCCGGTCACGGCGATGACGCGGAGCAGCCAGTTCAGGGAGCCGAGGGTCTCGTCGAGCGCGGTGGCGAGGACGCCGCCGTGCGCGAGACCGGGCGCGCCCTGGTGGTCGGGGGTCACGGTGAACTCGGCGGTGACGGTCACGCCCTCGCCCGCGCGGGCCTCCAGGTGGAGGCCGTGGGGCTGCCCGCCGCCGCACCCGAAGCAGTACTCGTAGTGCGCGCCGAGGAGCTCGCCGGGGGCGGGCGCGTCGGGGTGGCGGACCGGCGCTATCGCGTCGGCCGGCGGGGTGAGAGCGGGCGATGTTCCTGTCACAGGCGCAGACCTTACCCGCGCGGCCGGGCGCGGGTCTCGCCGTGCCAAGCTTGGACGCATGCAGCAGCCTTCCGCACCGTCCCCCGCACAGCCCGCCGCGCCGAGCTTCGACGAGCGTCTGACCGCCCCACGCTCGTGGTGGGTGATCGTGGGCCTGTTCGGCCTGTCCGGCGCCCTGATCATGTTCCCGCTGGGTCCGGTGGCGACGCTGGGCGGTCTGATCGTGGTGGCGGCGCTGGCCGCGGCGGCGGTCTCCTCGTACGGTTCGGCCCGCGTCCGGGTGGTGGCCGGTTCGCTGGTCGCCGGGGACGCGCGGATTCCGGTGTCGGCGCTCGGGGCGCCCGAGGTGCTCGACGCCGAGGAGGCGCGCGCCTGGCGCACGCACAAGGCCGATCCGCGCGCCTTCATGGTGATGCGCAGCTACGTGCCGCAGGCGGTACGGGTCGAGGTGACGGACCCGGCGGACCCGACGCCGTACGTCTACCTGTCCAGCCGGGACCCGGAGGGCCTCGTGACCGCCCTGGAGAAGGCCCGCGCCGAGGCGGCCGCGTAGGACCGCCGCGGTCTCGGTCTGGCCCTGGAGGAGTCTCGGCATCGGCCCCTGGAGGAGCTCAGCGGACCTTTCCGGGGCTAGAAGTCGATCTCCTGGGGGTTCTCCGGCTGCTCCAGCGGGGGCAGCGCCGGAAGGGCGTCCCAGGGGATCTGGCGGGCGCGCAGGTCCCTGCGGATGTGCCCGGCGACCTTCCTGGTGTCGCGCCGGTTCATGACGGCGCCGACGGCCGCGCCCACCATGAACGGGGTGAGGTTCGGCAGGTTGCGCACCATGCGCTTCATGATCTGCTGGCGCAGTTCGCGCTTGAGCTGGCCGCCGAGGGCCGCGTTGACGGTGGTGGGCCGGGTGGGGTCGATGCCGCGCTCCTCCGCCCAGGAGGTCAGGTACGCGGTCGAGCGCTGGGTGAGCGTGCCGGGCGGCCGGAGGCCGTAGACCTCGTGCAGCTCGGCGACGAGCTTCAGCTCGATGGCGGCGACGCCGGTGATCTCCGCGGCCAGCTCGGCGGGCATCGCGGGCGGCACGGGCAGCATGGCGGCGGCGCCGATGCCGGCGCCGACGGTGGCGCTGGCGTTGGCCGCGCCGAGGACGAGCTTGTCGGCCAGCTGCTCCGGGCCGAGCCCGGGGAACTGCCGGCGCAGGGTGGCCAGGTCCCGTACGGGCACGCGCGGGGCGAGCTCGATGAGCCGGTCCGCGAGATAGCCGATGCCGGCCCTGGCGCCCTGACCGCCGCGCTTGACTCCACGCCGTACGGCGTCGATGCGGGCGCTGTCGAGCTTGATGCGGTCGAGCTGGACGCGCGCGGGGTTGGCCACGCGCCTCAGCACGCCTCCCTTGCGGGCCTGGGAGGCCTCAAGGGTGCCGCCGGGTCGGTCCGGGTCCGGAAGGGCCCGGAGGGCGGCGTCCGCTGCTTCGAGCGAGGCCGGATGGCCTCGCCCGTCGTCACGTGCGCCAGGTGTGGGCAGGTGGGCGGAGTGCTCGGCCGAGGATGCGTCGAGGACGTCCTCTGCCGGGCCTGAGCCGCCCTGGTACGTCTCCGGCCTCCCGGGGAGCCGGAGCCGCCGCTTCCGAGACGGTCGAGACGGTGTGTCGCCTGCCACGGCCGCTCGATCTCAGTCGCAGTCGCGGCAGATCGGCTGGCCGTTCTTCTCCCGAGCCAGCTGGCTGCGGTGGTGCACGAGGAAGCAGCTCATGCAGGTGAACTCGTCCGCCTGCTTCGGCAGCACTCGGACGGCCAGCTCCTCGTTCGAGAGGTCGGCGCCCGGGAGCTCAAGGCCCTCGGCGGCCTCGAACTCGTCGACGTCGACGGTCGAGGTCGACTTGTCGTTGCGCCGGGCCTTCAGTTCTTCAAGGCTGTCCGAGTCGACGTCGTCGTCGGTCTTGCGTGGGGTGTCGTAATCCGTTGCCATGTCGCTCTCCCCCTCTGGGTGGTTTGCGGTGTCTCCAGCGCACGTAACGCGTGAGAGGCCGGACTTGTGCCCGACCCGAGGCGGAGATTTTGCCTCACATCAAGGTCTGTTACTCAATCGACACCCAATCCGCCCTCTCACGAGTGATCGGCTTTGGGTGGCGAACCGGACCGTACACGGTCCGTCGGGCCTCCTTCGCGGGTGCCACCCCGTCTACTTCCCGTCATTCGGACCCTTGGAAACCCGGACTTTTCCGGGTTTTCCTAGAGAATTCGCGATCACGGAGAGTGGAGGACCGGACACTCAATCCTGTGATCGATCACACAGGACCGTCTCAGGAATGAGAACCGGAAATTTAGCGCAAGGCGAACAAATCCGGTCGGCACATGCAGTGTAGTCAGTTCGGCAGGGTGACCCTCATCACGAGGCCGCCGCCCTCCCGGGGCTCGGCGATGATACGGCCGCCGTGGGCGCGTGCCACGGAGCGCGCGATCGAAAGACCGAGGCCGACACCCTTGTCGCTGCCGGTGCGCTCCTGGCGGAGCCGCCGGAATGGCTCGAAAAGATTGTCGATCTCGTACGCGGGGACCACGGGTCCGGTGTTGGACACCTCCAGGACCGCCTGGCCGTTCTGGGTGGAGGTGACGACCTCGACCCAGCCGTCCTCCGGGACGTTGTACCGGACGGCGTTCTGCACCAGGTTCAGCGCGATCCGCTCGAGCAGCACTCCGTTGCCCTGGACCACGGCCGGGGCCCGCTCGCCGCGGAACGCCACGCCCTTGGCCTCGGCCTCGGCGTGCACCTGGTCCATGGCCCGGGAGGCGACCTCGGCGAGGTCGACCGGTTTTCGCTCGACGATCTCGTTGTCGCTGCGGGCGAGCAGCAGCAGGCCCTCGACGAGCTGCTCGCTGCGCTCGTTGGTGGCGAGCAGGGTCTTGCCGAGCTGCTGGAGCTCCACCGGCGCCCCAGGGTCCGAGAGCTGGACCTCCAGGAGCGTGCGGTTGATCGCCAGCGGCGTGCGCAGCTCGTGCGAGGCGTTCGCGACGAAGCGCTGCTGGGCGCTGAAGGCGCGCTCCAGGCGCTCCAGCATCTCGTCGAAGGTGTCGGCGAGCTCCTTGAGCTCGTCGTCCGGGCCGTCCAGCTCGATCCGGCGGGACAGATCGGATCCGGCCACCTGGCGGGCGGTCCGGGTGATCCGGCCGAGCGGGGAGAGCACCCGGCCGGCCATCGCGTAGCCGAAGGCGAAGGCGATGATGCTCAGGCCGAGCAGGGCGAACAGCGAGCGGCGCAGGAGGTCGTCCAGGGCGAGGTCGCTCTGGTGCCGCAGACATATCGAGGCGGCGTTGTTGATCTGCTCGCCGGTGGACTTGTCGGGCAGGTTGCACCAGTCGGTGGTGGCCGTGACCGTGCCGCTGACCACCTTGAAGGGCAGCTCGGAGGTGCTCTCCCGGAGGGCCTGCGCGGTGAACAGGTAGATGATCGCGAGCAGCAGGATGCCGGCGATCAGGAACATCCCGCCGTAGAGCAGCGTGAGTCTTATCCGGATGGTCGGACGCAGCAGCGGGCGGACCGGGTCGCGGGGGTCCCAGGTCGGCTTGGGGGGCGCGTGCAGGGGCGCCGGGGTCTGGGCCATCGGTTCAGATCCGGTATCCCGAGCCGGGCACGGTGACGATGACCGGCGGCTCGCCCAGCTTGCGGCGCAGGGTCATCACGGTGACCCGGACCACGTTGGTGAAGGGGTCGGTGTTCTCGTCCCACGCCTTCTCCAGCAGCTGCTCGGCCGAGACGACCGCACCCTCGCTGCGCATCAGGACCTCCAGGACCGCGAACTCCTTGGGCGCCAGCTGGACCTCCTTGCCGTCGCGGAAGACCTCGCGGCGGTTGGGGTCGAGCTTGATGCCGGCGCGCTCCAGGACGGGCGGGAGCGGGACGGAGGTGCGGCGGCCCAGGGCGCGGACGCGGGCGATGAGCTCGGTGAAGGCGAAGGGCTTGGGCAGGTAGTCGTCGGCGCCGAGCTCCAGGCCCTCGACGCGGTCGCTGACGTCGCCGGAGGCGGTGAGCATCAGGACGCGGGTCGGCATGCCGAGCTCGACGATCTTGCGGCAGACGTCGTCGCCGTGGACCAGCGGGAGGTCGCGGTCGAGGACGACGACGTCGTAGTCGTTCACCCCGACGCGCTCCAGGGCGGCGGCGCCGTCGTACACGACGTCGACCGCCATGGCCTCCCGGCGCAGGCCGGTGGCCACCGCATCCGCGAGCAGCTGCTCGTCCTCGACGACGAGTACGCGCACGTCTGTAGATCCTTTCCTGGGCCCCGGTCCTGGAGGTCTGGACGCGGACGGGCGGTTTCGCGCACTGACTGTGCGTGTCCATCCTGCCCCGAACGCGCGTAAACCGGCTGTAAGACGGCGGTGTACGGCTCCCCGGGACCGCCCGCCGCGCCGGGCGCCGCGGCGCGGTACGAAGAATTCACCTGAATCGTGGGCCAGTTGAGGTTTCCCTGAGGAAGGCGTTGGGGAGGACGACTAGCAACCCCGCGATCACGCCCCGTGGACGGCATGCCGTCCACCACTCTCTGTCCCCCAGAGGTTGCGGTGCGTGATCCACCACTCCGGGCACTCTTCGTGCCACGACCCACGACGAGGGGGCGCACGATGGACGCTTTCACCGCAGGGCTGCTGCACCGCATCAGGACCACGCAGTCCGACCTCACGCGCGCTCGTGAGGCGGGCGACGACTTCCTGGTGGAGGTCGAGCAGGCCGAGCTGGACGACCTGCACCGCCTGGCCGCCGAACACGGCGTGGAGGTCGGCGCGGCCAGCGCCTGACCACCTCGGGCTCACCGCCGGCGCGCCCGCGCGGATCAAGGGCGAGGGCGGCGAGCTGACTGCCGAGGTCGAGATCACCGACGCCGTACGGCC
>NZ_JBSGIW010000142.1:0-12386 GCF_053605265.1 Streptomyces sp. NPDC003943
GCTCTTCAGGGTGAGTGTCTGGGCGCGCACGATCCGGGAGGTGCCGGCCCAGCCGATCAGTCCGATGACCAGGATCGTCGACGGCGCGGACGCCGCCCGGCTCGGCCTGCCCGGGAAGCCCGATCCGGCGCTCTTCCTGCTGGCCGCGGACCGGCTCGGCACGGCACCGGGCGCCGCCGCCGTCGTGGAGGACGCGCTCGCCGGCGTCGAGGCGGGCACACGCGGCGGCTTCGCCCTGGTCGTCGGCGTGGACCGGGCGGGAACCGCGACCGCCGCCCTCCACGAGCACGGCGCGGACCTCGTCGTCCCCGACCTCGCCGACCTGCCCGCGGCCCTGGGGGGTACGGGGTGACCACGACCTGGCAGTGGGAGTACGACCGGTACGACCCCAAGCGGGAACGGCTGGTCGAAGCCCTGTGCACCCTCGGCAACGGCCGCTTCGCCACCCGCGGCTCGGCCCCCGAGACCGCCGCCGACGAGGTCCACTACCCGGGGACGTACGCCGCCGGCGTCTACGACCGGCTCACCTCCCACGTCGCCGGGCGGACCGTCGAGAACGAGGACATCGTCAACCTGCCCGACTGGACCCGGCTGCGCTACCGCTGCGTCCCCGACGGCGAACTGCCCGGGGAATGGCTCACGCCGGACGCCCCCGGTGTGCGCCACCACCGGATCCGCCTCGACCTCGGACGCGGTGTGCTCACCCGTGAGACGCTCTACCGCGACGCCCTGGGACGCGGCCTCGGCGTCACCCACACCCGGATCGTGCACATGGCGATCCCGTGCCTGGCGGCCCAGCGGACCGTGCTGCGCGCCTACGGCTGGACCGGCCACGTCGAGGTGGAGTCCCGCCTCGACGGGGCCGTCGTCAACGCCGGCGTCGCCCGCTACCGGGAGCTCGACGGGCACCATCTGACGGGACACCAGACGGGCTTCGACGCCTCGGGCACCGCCTGGCTCACCTGCCGTACGAGGACCTCGGGCACCGTCGTCGGCCTGGCCGCGCGCACCACGACCCTGCCCTCCGGCGCCGCGGACACCGCCCGCACCAGCCCTGCCGGCACCGTCCAGGCATTCCGGCTGCCGATCGCACGGGGCCGGTCCGTGACCGTGACCAAGACCGTGGCCCTGCGCACCTCGCTGGACCGGCCCGCCACCGATCCGGTCGCGACCGCCCGCGAACAGGTCGCCCGCGCCCCGGACTTCCCCGCACTGCTCGCGTCCCACCGAGCGGCCTGGCAGCGCCTGTGGGAGCAGGCCGAGGTCCACGTACCCGGGGAGACCGCCCGCATCCTGCGCCTGCACCTCTTCCACGTGCTGCAGACGCTCTCCCCGCACACCGCGGAACTGGACGCGGGCGTGCCCGCGCGCGGACTGCACGGCGAGGCGTACCGGGGCCACGTCTTCTGGGACGAACTCTTCGTCCTGCCGTACCTGTCCCTGCACTTCCCCGAGGTGGCCCGCGCCCTGCTGCTCTACCGACACCGACGGCTGCCCGCCGCCCGCGAGGCGGCCCGGCGCGCGGGCAGAAGAGGAGCGATGTACCCCTGGCAGAGCGGGAGTTCGGGCCGCGAGGAGACACCCGAGCTCCACCTCAACCCCCGCTCGGGCCGCTGGCTCCCGGACCGCTCCCACCTCCAGCGCCACGTCGGCTCGGCGATCGCCCTCAACATCTGGCGGTACGCGAACGCCACCGGCGACACCGGATTCCTGTACGGGCCCGGCGCCGAGACCCTCCTGGAGATCGCCCGCTTCTGGGCGAGCGCGACCACCTTCGACCCGCACCGCGACCGGTACCGGATCCTCGGCGTGATGGGACCGGACGAGTACCACGACGCCTACCCCGACGCGGCCGCACCCGGCGTCGACGACAACGCCTACACCAACGTGACCGCCGCCTGGGTGCTCGCCCGGGGGACCGAACTGCTCACCCTCCTGCCGGCCGGCCGCGCCGCGGAGCTGCGCGAGCGGCTCGACCTCGACGACACGGAACTCGACCGGTGGCGGGACATCGAACGCCGCATCCACGTCCCGTACCACCAGGGCGTCATCAGCCAGTTCGAGGGATACGGCCGGCTCGCCGAGCTGGACTGGGCCGCATACCGCGCCCGCTACTCCGACATCCGCAGGCTCGACCGCATCCTGGAGGCCGAGCACGACAGCGTCAACCGCTACCAGGCGTCGAAGCAGGCGGACACCCTGATGCTGGGCCAGGTCTTCCGCCCCGCCGAGCTCCACGCCCTCTTCACCCGGCTCGGCTGCCCCCTGGACGACCTCATCTGGCGGGCCACCGTCGACTACTACCTGCGCCGCACCAGCCACGGCTCCACCCTGAGCAGCCTCGTGCACGGCTGGGTACGGGCCCGCGAACAGGGCCCGGACGCCTGGCGGTACTGCGAGGAGGCCCTGCGCGGCGACGTGACCGACGTACAGGGTGGCACGACCGGGGAGGGCATCCACCTGGGGGCCATGGCCGGCACCCTCGACCTGGTGGAACGCGGCATCACCGGGGTCGGGGCGGATGCGGACGGGCTGCGGATCGACCCCGTCGCACTGAGCGAGATCCCCCGCCTCTCCTTCCGGCTCCGCTACCGCGGTCACCACGGGATCAGGCTGCGCCTGCTGCCCGGGCGGATCGGGGTCACGGCCCCCACCGCCGGCCCCGGACCACTGCCCCTGATCCTGCCGGGCGAGCGGCACGTCACCATCCTGCCCGGTGAGGAACGGTGGTTCCGCCGGTGAGCCGCTGTCCGCCGGTGCGTGCCTGATCGGCGCAGCCGGACCGGCGGCCCCGCGGACACCGGGCCGGCGCCCGCCGGACCAAGGCCGTCAGACGAAGTCCAGCACGTCCGTCGCCGGCCTGCGGGGCGTGGCGCGGCCCGGGGGGCCGTAACCGATGCGGATGATCATGTGCACGAAGCCCAGCGCCGACAGCGGATCGCGCGCCACCGCCCGCAGCTCGGGCCACTCCAGCGGCTGCGAGATCATCGAGGTGGCGAGCCCGTCCAGGGTGGCCTGGAGCAGCACGCGCTGCATCCCCTGGCCGGCCCGCAGCCAGTCGGCCGGCCCGTCGTCCTGGGTGCCGAGCAGCACGATCTGCGGCCGTTCCTCGAACCGCGCCGACTCCCGGTCCGGGACGCTCCGCGAGGTGTCGAAGTCCCGGACGGGGGCGCTTATCCCATACTGCCGCGGCCCGATGGCATACGGCGGGATGCCCTCGACCGCCGCGCCGGGCTCGTCCGCTTCCTTGTGGACCCAGGCGGCGAGTTCGCCGCGCAGCGTCGAGTCCATGGCCTCGAAGAGCTCGGCGTCGTGCACGAGGTCGAGCACCGTGTCGGTGTGCCAGGGGCCCGGCGTGACCAGTCGGCACCCTTCGAGCACCGCGGCCGACCGCAGCCCGTCGACGACCTCCTGCGGGACGCGTTCGTCGGAGTAGGGGAAGCGGCTCGTGTGGCGCCGCCGCAGCACCGGCTGGAGCAGGGCGAGATCGTCGTCCGCCCCGGGGTCGCGGGGCCTGCGGAGCGTCACCTCCGCGAGGTACATCGGATTGCCGGGATCCGGCAGACACCGCACGGACGCGGCCCAGCCCCGCCAGGCCGCCGCCACCCGCAGATTGAAGACGGCGGCGGCGCACCCGATGTGAAGGGCGCGATCGCGCGGGTCGGCGCGGGGAAGCGTGCGGGCGGGATCGCCGTACACCTCGACCGTGTCGCCGCCCACCCGGTGGAGGAAGCGCCACGGCTGCGCGTTGTGCATCGAAGGGGCGGTCACCGCGTCGTCGACGAGCGAGGTGACGAGCGCCGCGTCGGGGTGGTGGAGTGCCATGACGGTCCGTCCTGTCCGGGGGAGCATCCCCTCACCCCCTCACTCTCCGCGCGCCGGCCACCGCCGCAACAGGGCCGAACGGTCCTCGGCCGGGACCGGACGGTGCCCGTGTGGACGGCGCGGGTGGCGCGTGCGGCCCAGGCCGCGTGCCGACGCGTCCGGGCGCGGGCGCGGACCCGCACGTGCGCTGTTCCGGCGGGGCCGTCCGGGTGAGCGAGCACGTCTTCCGGAACCCCCCCGGGCGCCGTGCCGCCGCGCCGGCGGGCCGGGGCGGTCCCCGCGTCAGGGCTCGGGCTCGCCGTGCCAGTGATGCTGCTCGTGCGCCTGCTCGTGCTCGTGTGCCTGGGCGGCGATCACGGCGGCCTGCACCCGGCGCTCGACGCCCAGCTTGCCGAGGAGCCGGGAGATGTGGTTCTTGACCGTCTTCTCCGACAGATAGAGACGCTTGGCGATCTGCACGTTGGTCAGCCCCTCGCCGATCAGGTCGAGCACCCCGCGCTCGCGCTCGGTCAGCGCCGCGAGCCGCTCGTCCTCCGGCTGCCTCCCGGCCTGCGGGTCGCGCAGCGAGCGCATCAGCCGGGCGGTGGTGGCCGGGTCCAGCATCGACGCCCCGGTGGCCACCGTGCGCACCGCCGCGACCAGATCGGCCCCCTTGATCTGCTTGAGCACATAGCCGGCGGCCCCCGCCATGATCGCGTCGAGCAGCGCGTCCTCGTCGTCGAACGACGTCAGCATGAGACAGGCGAGATCCGGCATACGGGACCGCAGCTCCCGGCACACGGCGATGCCGTCGCCGTCCGGCAGGCGTACGTCGAGCACCGCGACGTCCGGCCGCAGCGCCGGTCCGCGCGCCAGGGCCTGCTCGGCCGAAGACGCCTCCCCGACCACCGCCATGTCGGGCTCGTCGTCGATCAGGTCGCGCAGACCCCGGCGTACCACCTCGTGGTCGTCCACGAGGAAGACCCGGGTGAGCGGCGCGGGTACTTCGGTCATGCCGGACCCCAGTCGTCGGCGGGGCGACAACCCCGTCCCTGCCCCGATGAACCAAGGGTGTCCCAGCCGGACCGGTCCCGCACGCGCTGGGAGCGGCCGGATCAGGCGGCGCCGTCCTCGCCGCCGCCGAGCGCCAGCCGGACGTCCACCACTCCCTCCACGGCCCGCACGGCCCGGGCGAGCAGCGGCACCAGAGCCCGGTCGCGCAGATCACCGTGGAGCGTGGCGACGCCCTCCGAGACGGTGACCCCGATCCGCTCCGGAGACGCGAACTCGTCGAGCACCGCGCGCCGGATCTCCTCCTCGATCTCCGGGTCGGGACGGAGGAACACCTTCAGCAGGTCCCCGCGGCTGACCACGCCCTCCAGCATGCCGAGCCCGTTCACCACGGGCAGACGCTTCACCCGCCGGGTGGCCATGATGCGCGCGGCCTCCGCGAGCGTCGCGTCCGGGTGCACCGTGACCGCCGGAGTCGACATGAGCTCCCCGGCCCGCAGCGCACCCGCCTTGAGGGCGGCGGCACGCTCCTCCGGGAAGAGCGGGTCCTCGGCCCGGAACTGTTCCTTCGGCAGCAGATCCGCCTCCGACACCACCCCGATCACCCGGCCCTCGCCCTCCAGGACCGGCAGCGCGCTCACCTTCCACTGGTCCATGAGCGCGACGATCTCGCGGTAGCCGGCATCACGTCCGACGGCGATCGCGGTGTGGGTCATGACGTCACTGACGGTGCGGGGCGTGGCGGGCATCGTGTCCTCCTGAGGCCGGCGTCCTCGGGTTCCCCTTCCAGTGTGGACGCGGACCCGGGCGACGGGGCGAGGGCCGGTCGGACCGGCGAACGAGGGCTGTTCGGCCCTCCTCTCGCGTCCACGGACGATGAATCGGTGTCAACTCCAGTGACGCGGAGGCCCGTACGCTGCTGCTCGCCGGCCGCGGTCACGCCGCCGCAGGCGCCTCAGCTCACCGCCTGCTTCACCAGAGCGGCGATCCGCTCCTCCACCTCGGGGGTCACCTCCGTCAGGGCGAATCCGGCCGCCCACATGGTGCCCTGGTCCAGGTTCGCCTGGTCGCTGAAGCCGAGCGTCGCATAGCGGGACTTGAACTTCTCCGCGCTCTGGAAGAAACACACGACCTTGCCGTCCAAGGCGTAGGCGGGCATCCCGTACCAGAGCCTGGGCGCGAGGACCGGGGCGTTGGCCGTGACGACGGCATGGACCCGCTCGGCCATGATCCGGTCCGAGTCCTGCATCTCGGCGATCTTCTCGAGCACGTCCTGCTCGGCCAGGGCCGCCTTCTCCGCGGCCGACGCCCGGCGGGCCGCGGCCTTCGTCTCCTTGGCGTGCTCCTTCATCGCCGCCCGCTCCTCGGCGGTGAACCCCTCGTACGAGCTGTTCTCGCTGCTGGTCATGGTGCCTCCCGTGGTCGTCGTCCCGGCCGGCCGGCGGCTCCGGCCCGGCCCGGCCGGCGTGGTCACATCTTCACCCACCCGGCGGAGACGTGACCACGGAATGCGGCACGACGGGTCCGGCGCGCGACCGGCGCGAGAGGTGGACCATGGTGCAGTAGGCGGGAACGTGTTCGCGGGACCCGGGTCGGCCGTCCGTCCGGAGGAGGAACCATGAACAGTGAGACCCCGGAGATGCCCGGCCGGCCGGAGCTCGGCACCGTCGTCGTGGGAGTCGACGGATCCCCGGCCGCGCGCACGGCCGTGCTCTGGGCCGCCGCCGAGGCGGACCGCCGCGGCCGCCCGCTGCGCCTCGTCCACGCCGCCGACACCGACCGCCGCGCCCTCTTCTACGCCGACGGCGAGGCGATCCAGGCCGTGCGCGAAGCAGGGCGCGACCTGCTGATCGAGACGGCGGAAGCGGTCCGGGAACGCTTCCCGGACCTCGACGTCACGAGGGAACTGAGCCGGCAGGAACCGGTCGCCGGGCTCAGGGCCGCCGGCGGCAACCGGGGAACCATCGTGGTGGGGAGCCGGGGTCTCGGCGGTTTCGCGGCCCTCATGCTCGGCTCCGTGGGGCTGGGCGTCGCCGGGCACGCGGAGGTGCCCGTGATCGTCGTACGCCCGGACGGCGAGAGCGCCGAGACGGGCTCGGTGACGGCGGCCGTGCACGGCGCCGACGATCTCGGATGGCTGCTCCTCGCCGCCGCCGAGGCGGACGCCCGCAAGGCCGAGCTGCGGCTCGTGAGCGTCTGGAACGTCCTCGCCCGGATCGGGAACGCCCGGCAGCGCGAGCACGAGGTGGAGGCGCTCGCCGACCGCGTACGCCAGGTCTACCCGCGGCTGACCGTCGGGCACCGCGTCGAGACGGGCACCAGCACCCCCGGAATCCTCGTCGAGGCGAGCGGTCACACCGATCTCATCGTGATGGGCCGCGGCCACCGGGCACTCGGCGTCGGCCCGGTCCTGGGACGTGTCGCCCACAGTCTGATCCACCACGCCCACTGCCCGGTGGAGATCGTCCCGCCGTCCTTCGTGACGCGGGCCGACGTGACGCGGGCCGAGGAGACGTGAACGACGCGCTCGCGTTCACGTCACCGGGGCGGCCGATGCGGAGACTCCGAGAGCCGCGGGACCGGTGTCCGCGCCGTCCGAGGGCGTGGAAGCAGCTCCCAGGAACGCGGTGAGGAGCAGTCCGAGCAGCGCGATCACCGCGAGGACGACCAGAACCGCTTTCCGGCGGCTGCTCCGCGGGCGGCCCTGGCCGGGGTCAGGGTCGGGGCCGGGGCTCGGACTGTGCACGGGGCTGGAACCGCGGCTGCCAGGAGGCCCCGGATCCTGCGGGAACTGCTGGTTCAGCGTCGCCATCCGCATGTCGAGTCCGGGATCGTCCCGCACGAGATGGCGTTCGATCTCCGCAAGGGCACGCCGGTCGTCGGTGGAGTGACCCATGGCGGCCTCCTCTGCCTGACACGAGGACACGGTGGTCCTGACGATGTCCGCAGTTTCAGTGTGCGCGCGCACGGGGCGCCCGGACACTCGGGCGCGGACGCGGCATCCACGCGACGAACCGGGGTACACCTGCCCATACTGGGGAGGACGACAGCCGTCCAGGGTGCGTAGGTACCGGAATCGCGGTGGCGATGCAGCAGGTGCCCTTCGACGAAGTGACGACCAGCGCCGCCCGGGACGCGGGCGGGTGGCTGGGGGCACTGCCGGTCGCCGTCGTGGCCACCAGCGCGGACGGGGCGATCGTCCGCTGGGACCACGCGGCCGAGGACCTGCTCGGCTACACCCCGCACGAGGTGCTCGGCCGGCACATCGCCGACCTGCTCCATCCCGGCGCCGACCGTGGCCTCGGCCGGTCGCTGTGGGAGGGCGCGGCCACCGGGCGCGGGATCATGGGCATGGTGACCGCCTGGCACAAAGAGGGGCGCCCGCTGGAGCTGGAGATCTGGGCGTGCCCGGTCCCCGCCCGGCACCGGGGCGGCACGACGGTGCTGGTGTTCGCCGCCGAGGCGGAGGCCGCACGACGGATCCGGGGCTCGTCGGCGGTGTGGGACGGACTGTTCTCCCGGTCCCCGGTCGGCATCGCCGTCCTCGACACCGAGCTGCGGTTCCTCCGCGTCAACCCGGCGCTCGAGGCGATGAACGGACTTCCGCAGGCCGCTCACATCGGGCGCCGCCTCGTCGAGATCCTGCCCGACGTCAACGCCGCGGACATGGAGAGCGCGATGCGCCGGGCCCTGGACGAGGGCCGAGCGGTCCTGGACTCCCGCCGTACGGGCCGCACCCCGGCCGACCCGGACCACGACCACGTGTGGTCGGGGTCGTACGTGCGCCTGGAGGACGCCGACGGCCGCCCGATCGGGCTGGCCGCCACCCTGATCGACATCACCGCCGAGCAGCAGGCGCAGCTCGAAGCCGAGGCCGGCCGGCGCCACCTCGCCCTGGTCAACGAGGCGACGCTCAAGATCGGCACCAGCCTGGACCTGGAACGCACCGCGCAGGAGCTCGCCGACGTCGCCGTACCCGACCTCGCGGACGCGGTCGCCGTGGACGTCCTGGAGACCCTGGCCACCGGCGGCGACCTCGGCGCCGGCCTGGTCGGGGGCACCACACTGCGCCGGCTGGCCAAGTCGCCGCTGACCGGATCGCCCGTCACGGCCGTTCTCGCCCCCCTGGGGCGCACGCTCTCCTTCCCCGCCAACGCGCCCTACACCCGGGCGCTCGGCGCACGCCGCCCGTTCGTCGTCCCCGACTTCGACGAGCGGGCCATCGCCTCAGCGGCCGGCCACTCCACCGTGCCCGCGGAGCTGCTCCGGCTGGGCGTGCGCTCGTTCATGATGACGCCACTGCTCGCCCGCGGCGTGGTGCTGGGCCTCGCCACCTTCTACCGGACGCGACCCGTCGGCCCCTTCACCGAGGACGAGGTCGCCCTCGCCGGTGAACTCGCGGCTCGCGCCGCGGTCTGCGTCGACAACGCGCGTCTGTACCGTCGCGAACACGACACCGCCGCCGTACTGCAGCGCAGCATGCTGCCGCAGCACATCACCCCGCCGGCGGGCATCGAAGTGGCGCACCGCTACCTGCCCGCCAGCGACGTCAACGAGGTCGGTGGCGACTGGTACGACGTCATCGCCCTGGACGACGGCAGGGCCGCACTCGTCATCGGCGACGTGATGGGGCACGGCACCGCGGCCGCGGCGGTGATGGGGCGGCTCTCCGCGAGCGTCCGGGCCCTCGCCCGCCTCGATCTCGCCCCCGAGGACATGCTGTACCAGCTGGAAGCAGCCCTGAACGATCTCGCCGAACCGATGCTCGCGACCTTCCTGTCCGTCGTGGTCGACCCGGCCGACGGCCACTGCCGCATCACCCGGGCCGGCCACCCGCCCCCGGCGGCCGTCTTCCCCGACGGCACGGTCCGCCTGCTCGACGTACCGCCGGGCCTGCCGCTGGGCGTCGGCGGCATGCGCTTCACGACCACCGATGTCACCCTGCCCCTCGGCAGCCTCCTCGTCCTGTACACCGACGGCCTCGTGGAGGCCCGCAGCAGCGACATCGACGCGCGCCTCGGCGAACTGACCGACCTGCTCGCCGAGCCCGTCCCGTCCCTGGCCGCCCTCTGCGACCGCCTGCTCACCCACCTCGTCCCGGCCGCGGCGGACGACGACATCGCCCTCCTCGTCGCCCGCATCAACACCGGGGGCTGAGCGCCACGGGCCTGGCGCCCCCGTGCCCGAGCGCCGGCCGGTCCCGGAGCCGGGATCGGTTCAGCCGACCCAGGTACGGGTGAGCCCCTGCACGGCGGAGCCGTCGAGGTCGGCCAGCGTGGTGGCGACGAAGTCGCGGGCCCACTGCGAGGTCTGGACGCGGAAGGGCGGGCGGTCGGCGGTCAGGGCGTCGATGATCGGGGCGGCGGCCTCGGCCGGGGTCTGGGCGTTGCCGAAGGACTGCTGGGTCCGGGTGATGTACGCCTGGAGCGCCGGGGCGTAGGGCCCGGCGGCCGCGAGCAGGGCGGGCACGTCGAGGCCGAGGTTGGCGACGAACTCGCTGGCCACCGCGCCCGGTTCGACCACGGTCACGTCGACGCCGACGGTGGCGGCGACGGGCGCGAGGGACTGCATGAAGCCCTCGACGGCGAACTTGGCCGCGCAGTACGCCTCGTTGAAGGGCTGGCCGACGACGCCGCCGACACTGGTGACGGTGATCACCCGTCCCCGGGCGGCCCGCAGGTGGGGGAGCGCGGCGCGGGTCGTGGCGACCACGCCGAAGAAGTTGACCTCCATGGCCGCGCGGACCTCGTCGAGGCTCATCGTCTCGACGGTGCCGACCTGGGCGGCGCCGGCGTTGTTGACCAGGGCGTCGAGGCGGCCGTGCTCCGCGACGACCTCGTCCAGGCAGCCGGTGACGGTCTCGGGGTCGACCACGTCCAGGCGCTTGACCTGGATGCGGTCGGCGACCCCGTTCTCGACGGCGGCCTTCATCAGGGCCTCGGACCTGCCCGTGTCGCGCATGGTCGCCACGGTCGTCCAGCCGGCCCGCGCGGCGCCGATCGCCGCGGCCAGGCCGATGCCGGAGGACGTGCCGGTGATCAGGACGGTCTTCTCGCTGGTCTTCTCGCTGGTCATGAAGGGGTTCTCCCGTCAGGAGTGGGCTGACGTCGACGATAACCGGGGAACTCCCCGTTTCCTTGGAACCGTAACCGGAGAGTTCCCCGTTTGTCCAAGTAGACTGATCACCTGACGAAGGGAGCAGTCTTGACCGCCCAGCCGAGCCCGCTGCGCGCCGATGCCCGCCGCAACCGGGAGCGCATCCTCGAAGCGGCCGTGCGCGCGTTCTCCGAGAGGGGCGCGGACGTCCCGATCGACACGATCGCCAAGGCCGCGGGCGTCGGCTCGGCCACGCTGTACCGCCACTTCCCGACGCGCGAGGCGCTGGTCGAGGCCGCCTACCGCAATGAGCTGGCCCGGGTCTGCGACAGCGCCGCCGAACTGCTCGCCGACCACCCGCCCGACCGGGCGCTGCGCCTGTGGATGGACCGGTTCATCGACTACCTGGCCGCCAAGCACGGCATGGCGGACGCGCTGCGGGCCGCGGTCGCCTCCGGCGCCGACCCCTTCTCCGAGACCCTCGACAGGCTCGGCACGGCGATCGGCACCCTGCTGCACGCCGGCACCGAAGCAGGCCTCCTGCGCGCCGACGTCGACGCCTTCGACGTCGGCCTCAGCCTCGCCGGGGTCGCACTCGTCACCAGCGCTCCCGACCAGCGCGAGCGGGCGGGCCGCCTCCTCGACCTGCTCCTCGACGGGCTCCGCCACGGCACGGACCGGTAACCGGGGGCGTACGCACGGGTGGAGACGATGTCCACCCGGGGCAGACCCCAGGGTTGACGTGGGGGAGCGGGGCCGCGGCCGAGCATGGCGGTATGAGTACGAAGGACTGGTTGATCGACATCGCCCTCGTCGGCGTGGTGCTGCTGCAACTGCGCGGTCGACGGCTGACGGTGAAGGCGCTGCTGCTGCCCCTGGGACTCGTCGCCTGGGCGGCGACGACGTACCTGCGCGCGATCCCGACCTCGGGCAACGACCTCGTGCTGATCATCGGCACGACACTGATCGGCCTGGCGCTGGGCGCGGGCGCCGGGGTGCTGACCCGGGTCTACCGCGACGACGCCGGCCGGGTCTTCGCCCGGGCCACGGCCATGGCGGCCGTCCTGTGGGTGGTGGGCTGCGGCTTCCGGATGGCGTTCCAGCTGTTCGCCACGAACGGCGGCGGTCAGGCGATCGGACGCTTCTCGGCCGCCCACCACCTCGACCCGACGGCCTGGGCCCCGGCGATCCTGCTCATGGCCGTCGCCGAGGTCCTCGCGCGAAGCGGGATCATGGCCTGGCGGGGCCGGGACGCGCTGCTCGGCCGGAACCCGAGTACGACGGGCGGCCGGTGAGCGACACCCCGCGGCAGGCCCCGGACCACGCCCCGCGGCGCGCGCCGCGCCTGCGCGGCCTCGACGGGAGCCGGACGCGGCATGCTGGACCGGTGCTTACCCACGATCGCCGCCCGGACCCGGGCGAGGCTTCCCGGGGGGCGGCGGGGGGGGGGGGGCGGCGCCGCCCCGGCGCCCGGG
>NZ_JBSGIW010000143.1:0-12208 GCF_053605265.1 Streptomyces sp. NPDC003943
CGGACATCGCCACGACCTGCCGGCCGCGGTCGAGGAACTGCGCGCCGATGGCCTGCGGCAGGGCGTTGGCCATGGAGCCGTGGCTGAAGGAGCCGATGATCCGGCGGCGCCCGTTGGGGCTGATGTAGCGGGCCGCCCAGACGTTGCACATGCCGGTGTCGACCGTGAACACGGCGTCGCCGTCGGCCAGTTCGTCGAGCACGGCGGCCACGTACTCGGGGTGGATCGGGACGTGCTTCTCCACCTTCCTGGTGTACGCCTTGACCACCCCCTCCAGGGCGTCGGCGTGCTTCTTCAGCATCTTGTCGAGGAAGCGCCGGTCGGTCTTGGCCCGCACCCGCGGGATCACGCACCGCAGGGTCTCGCGGACGTCGCCCCACACCGCGAGGTCGAGCCTGGAGCGCCGGCCGAGCCGCTCCGGCCGTACGTCGACCTGGACGATCTTCACGTCGTCCGGCAGGAAGGCGTTGTACGGGAAGTCGGTGCCGAGCAGGATCAGCAGATCGCACTCGTGGGTGGCCTCGTAGGCGGCGCCGTAGCCGAGCAGTCCGCTCATGCCGACGTCGAACGGGTTGTCGTACTGGATCCATTCCTTGCCGCGCAGCGCGTGTCCGACGGGCGACTTGATCCGCTCGGCGAACTGCATGACCTCGGCGTGCGCCCCGGCGGTGCCGCTGCCGCAGAACAAGGTCACCCGCCCGGCGGCGTCGATCATCCGTACGAGCTCGTCGATCTCGGCGTCGCCGGGCCGGACGGTGGGCCGGGAGGTGACGAGCGCGGTCTCCACGATCTTCTCGGGAGCGGGCTGGTCGGCGATGTCACCGGGCAGCGAGACCACGCTGACGCCGCCCTGGCCGACGGCGTGCTGGATCGCGGTCTGCAGCAGCCGGGGCATCTGGCGCGGGTTGGAGATCAGCTCGCTGTAGTGGCTGCACTCGCGGAACAGCTGGTCGGGGTGGGTCTCCTGGAAGTAGCCGAGGCCGATCTCGCTGGACGGGATGTGCGAGGCGAGGGCGAGTACCGGGGCCATGGAGCGGTGGGCGTCGTACAGGCCGTTGATCAGGTGCAGGTTGCCCGGGCCGCAGGAGCCGGCGCAGGCGGCGAGCCGGCCGGTGAGCTGGGCCTCGGCGCCGGCGGCGAAGGCGGCGGCCTCCTCGTGCCGCACCTGGATCCAGTCGATGGCGGAGTTGCGGCGGATCGCGTCGACGACCGGGTTCAGGCTGTCGCCGACGACTCCGTAGAGGCGCTGGACGCCGGCACGGACGAGGATGTCGACGAACTGTTCTGCGACATTCTGTTTGGCCATGCGTCCATCAACCCACGGGCGCCGGGGTTGCGCCTGCGGGGTTAGGCCTCACGTTGTCAGGCCTCCCAGACGGCCACTCCCGTACGGTCGTCGGCGTAACCGGTGACGCGCAGTTGGGTGTCGGCGAGGAAGGCGGCGAGGCCGGGCGGTTCGGCGCCGGCCCAGCGGGCTGCGAGTTCGTGGGCGAGGGCCGGTTCGCCGCGCATCGGCTCGGCGAGGCCGTTCGAGGCGAGCAGCAGGGTGTCGCCGGGGCGGGCGACCGAGGCGCGGAAGCGGAAGGGCTCGGCGGGCGGCGGCAGAGGGTCCTCGACGAAGGGGCGGCCGGGGGCCTCGGTGACGGCGAGCTTCATGGTGAGCCGGTCGCCGTCCGCACCGGCCTCGGGCTCCTCGTCCGCGCTCGGCGGTGTGCCGGTCGGTGTGCTCGCCGATGTGCCCGTCGGCGCCGAGCCGAAGCCGACGACCGGCGCGCCGACGGTCGCCGAGGGCTCCGGGACGAGGGGCTCGATGTCCTGCCAGGAGCCGTCGCGGAGCCGGAACAGACCGCCGGGGCCGACGCCGAAGAAGACCCGGGTGCGGCAGTCGGGGTCGGCGGAGAGCAGCAGACACCGCAGCCCCGCCGTGTACGCGTCGGGGTCGAGGCCGCGTTCGCCGGCGCGGGCGCGCAGCTTGCCGTAGGTGCGGTCGGTGAGGCGGTGCAGTCCGGACTTGAGGTCGCCGCGGCGGCCGGAGCGGATGTCCTCGGAGAGCCGGGCGTGGCTGCGGCCGACGGCCTCGCCGATCCAGCGGCAGACGTCGGCGGCGGCCAGATGGGTGTGCGGGGCGGAGCGCCGGCCGGCGGCGATGGCGACCAGCACGAGTGCGGCCTCGTCCTGGCCGAAACGGGCGGTGAGCAGGGCGTCGCGCCGCGGTTCGCCGCGGTAGCGGGCGGAGTCGCCGCGGACGGAGGCGGCGCGCAGGGTGTAGGCGCCGTAGCGGGCGCCGTCGAGGACGGTGTCGGCGACGAGGTCGTCGAGCTCGCCGGGGCGGGCCGCGGGCAGGGTGGTGGGCTCGGGCTCGTACGTGGGCGGGCGGCTGCCCACGTGTCCGGTACGGGGCCGGGGCGCGGGGAGCTGGACCTGCACGGTCGGCGCCTCGACGGGCACGACGGGCTCGACCGGCGGCGGGGCCTCGTGCCCGGCCGTCGTGGTCGCCGCGGCGGAGTCGTACCGCTCGTCGAGGCTGTCGGCGGTCGGCGCGGGCGCGGTGTCCGGCGCGGACTCGTCGTACAGCTTGTCCCACCAGTTGGTGTCCCCCTGCTGAGTCATGCCCTTATTGTCCACCGCACGGGGCGTCAGAAAACGGGACACCAGGAAAAGCGTTACGGCAAAAGAGTGGCGCGAGCGGAAATGGTCCGCCGGACGGCCCCACCCCCCACGGGAGGACCGTCCGGCGGACCGGCGTGATCAGCGCACGTCGTAGGCGCGGACCACGGTCTGGGTGACGGAGTTGCCCTGGGCGTCCGTCAGTTCGGATTTCAGCGTGACCTGTCGGCCGCTCGCTCCCGCGTGGTTCACGGTCGCGGTCCAGTTGTCGCCCTGGTGGGTGACCGGTGCCTCGGTCCAGGTCGTGCCTCCGTCATAGGAGTACGAGAGCCTGGCGGAGGTGAGAGCGGGTGGCTGGTAGCCCGCGTGGCCGGTCACGCGAAGGCCGATGCGCTGACCGTCGGTGGCGGCCAGGGTCTTGAGTCCGTCCTCCGGAAGGTCGTACCGGGGGAACAGGATCGGGATGGACTGAGAATAGACGTTCTCGTCGAGCTTGGAGGTGAATTTCCAGACAGACTGGACGGAGACGGAGCGGGCCCAGACCCGGCTGCCGATCTTCGTCGTGTTCTGTTCGAGGGTGTACGTGCCGGGGTCGGCCGGCACCTCGAAGACGCCGAACGGCCAGCCGGTCGCGCCGATCTCCTCGCCGTCCCGGCTCAGGCGCAGGTTGCCGATGTCGCCGAAGGAGCCGGGCTCGGCGTGGTGGGTGGCGTCGCCCCACATGGCGTCGGCGAAGCCGATGAGGTTGCCCTGGCGCTCGGCGACGAGGACCGGCTCGCCGGCGGCGTCGCGCGGGGCGGTGGGGGCGATGACGCCGTCGTACCAGTTCTCGGTGCGCCGCTCGCCTTCGGTGTAGGCGTGCCGGCCGCCGACCATCAGCTCTCCGAACGGGAAGCCGCTGCCGGTCAGTTGCTGCCAGGCGGTGTCGCCGGGCGTGTAGTACTCGGTGCGGGTGCCGGGTGCCGGGACGGTCTCCAGGGAGCCGAAGGAGACGCCGGTGCCGTCCGGGCGGTAGGCGGCCGGGAACTGGACGAAGTCGGTGCCGATGCCGGCGGAGCCGTAGCGGGCGTCGGTGCGGCCGAGTTCGCCGTCCTCGACCCGGTAGGTCTTCTCGTCACGGATCGAACGGGTCTCGGGGAAGGCCAGGTTGTAGACGTACGGGCTCTTCGCCGTGGCCCGCCAGGCGAGCGTGACCTCGCCCGCGGCCAGCTTGCCGAGGAGCCGGGTCGCCTCGTCGGCGGGGACGGAGACTACGGGCAGGCCCAGGCCGGTGAAGCCGCCGCTCGGGTACCAGCGGCCGGGGGCCTGGTGGTACGTGACGACGGCGAGCGCGCCGGCGGCCTTGGCGTTACGGGCGAGGGCGCCCGCGGCGGTGCTGTCGTCGGGCAGGCGGACGAGGGCGATACCGCCCTTGACCTGGGCGGCGGCGAGTTCCGCGGGAGTGCCGGTGCCCGCGTCGGCGAGCCGGGCGGAGCCGGTGCCGTCGAGGTTGTCCGAGCCGGTGGAGGCGGTCAGCGGGTGCAGGGCCAGGCCGTCGGTGGTGGCGAGCGAGGTGATCTGCGGGGCGGCGGCGCGCCAGTAGCTGCCGAACTCGAAGGTGCCGTCGGTGGCGCGGCCCTCGACGGAGGCGTAGTAGCCGCGGATGGTGCGCGGTCCGGCCGCCGTGCCGGCGTGCAGCCAGGTGTCGTCCCAGGCGCGGGCGAACGCCAGGGTGGCGCCGCGGAGTTCGGACGGCCGCCCGGTCTCCACGGACAGTCGGTGGGCCTCGCGGGCGTCGAGGACGACGGTGGTGTCCTTCTTCAGCTCCAGCTGCGGCCGGGCCAGGTAGCTGACCGAGTCGTTGAGCGTGGCGCCCTGGCCCGCGTCGGGCGTGGTGACGAAGGAGGAGAGGAAGTAGCGGCCGGCGCGCAGCCGGTAGACCTGCTCGTCGGAGCCCTCGTTGAAGCGGCGCTCGCCGGAGGCGTCGTCGGTGCCGATGACGTCGAGGGAGGAGGCGCCGGCGGCCGGACTGCCCTGACGGTCGATCAGCTTGACGCGCAGGGTGACGGTTTCGGGCTCGACGTAGAGCGAGAACGGGGTGGAGACGTGCACGCCGCCGGCGCCGGTCGCGACCACGCGGCCGGTGACGTCGCCGTACTGGGCGCGCTCCAGGTGGGCGGCCGGGTCGAGCTTCAGCGGGACCTCGGCGGTGGCGCCGGCCGGGACGGTGACGGTGCGCTGTCCGAGGCGGGCGACCGGGGTGCGCACGGCCGTGCCGTCGTTGCCGGTGACCTTCTCGACGGCGAGCTCGAGGGTGACGGGCGCGGTGCCGGTGTTGGTGTAGGGGACGGCGACGGTGGTGCGGTCGGCGGCGGCCTGCGGCCAGTGGTGGGTGCCGCCCTGGACGGCGGGGGCGCCGAGCACGGTCTGGTCGACCGCGGCCCTGACGTCGAGGCGGCCGCCGCCGACCTCGCGGGCGTCGCCGGGGACGGCGCTGTCGGCGGAGGAGACGAGCGCGGCCTTGATCTGCCGGGCGGTCCAGTCGGGGTGGCGCTGCTTGACGATCGCGGCCGCGCCGGCGACGTGCGGGGTGGCCATCGAGGTGCCGGACATGGAGCGGTAGGCGTAGACGCCGCGGCCGCCGGCCGCGGCGGCGGAGATGCCGACGCCGGGTGCGGCGATCTCCGGCTTGAGGGTGTGGGCCGCGTCCGCGGCGGGGCCGCGGCTGGAGAAGTACGCGGTGGAGTCGTCGCGGTCGACGGCGCCGACGGTGAGCACGCCGGGCGCGCAGCCGGGCGAGGAGACGGTGTTGTTTCCGGGGCCGGAGTTGCCGGCGGCGATGACGAACAACGTGCCCTTGCTCTCGGCGAGTTGCTCGGCGGCCACGGCCATCGGGTCGGTGCAGTCGGTCTCGGAGGGGTTGCCGAGGCTCATGGAGACGACGTCGGCGCCCTGGGCGACGGCCCACTCCATGCCGGCGATGATCCACGAGGTGGCGCCGGATCCCGAGTCGTCGAGGACCTTGCCGGCGAGCAGGGCGGCGCCGGGGGCGACGCCCCGCTTCCTGCCGCCGCTGGCGGCGCCGGTGCCGCCGACGGTGGAGATGGTGTGGGTGCCGTGGCCCTGGCGGTCGTCGGTGGTGTCGGAGTCGGTGAAGTTCTTCGCCGCGACGATCCGGCCCTTGAGGTCGGGGTGGTCGGCGTCGGCGCCGGTGTCGAGGACGGCGACCTTGGTGCCGGTGCCGTCGTAGCCGGCGGCCCATGCCTCGGGGGCGTGCACCTGGGCGGTCGAGCGCTCCAGGGTGGCCTGGACCTTGCGGTCGAGCCACAGCTTCCTGAGGCCGGTCGACGCCGAGTGCCCGTCGCGGGCGGCGGGCGCGGTGATGTCGGCCCAGAAGGTGGCGGCCTGCTTCTTGTCGGCCTTGAGGGCGACCCCGTCGACGGTGGCGAGCACCTGGCCGCGGGTGGCGCCGCGCGGGGCGGGCGGCACGGCGCGGGCGGTGGCGAGACCGGAGCCGTACACGGCGATGAGCGGCAGGGTCGCGGAGCCGGCGTCGTCGTATCCCTGGCGGACGAGTCCGGTGACGTTGAACAGTTCCTCGTCGACCCGGCCGGCGGCGAGGGCGGCGGTGGCGCCCTCGGGGTAGACGTACAGGTCCTGGCCGGAGCGGCGGGTCTGGGTGAACGGCACGGTGCCGTCCTCGCGGGGCAGCGCGGTGGCGGCCGGGTCGCCGTCGGCGTCGCGGGTCACCACGACCCGGTCGCCGGTCACCAGGGTGACCGTGGCGGTCCGCGCCTGTCCCCGCGCGGCCGCTGCCGCCGCGCTGCCGACCAGCGGCCGTCTTCCGGGCGCCGGATCGTCCTGCGGCGCCGCGGCCGCGGACGCGGCGACCGAGGTCACGGCCAGGACGGCGGCGGTCGCCGCCCCCAGGGCCGTACGCGAAATCGGGCGCATCGCTTTCCCCCTCCTTTATCCGGGCATGCAGGCACAAGGCGTCCATGTCCGGAGGCTGTTGGTGCTGCGGTGGCGCCACATTGGCAGAGGTGAGGGTGGTGCAGGCAGGATGGGCAAGGCGGGAATGCGCCGTGGCCGATTCCCGCCAGGCACCGACGGAACGAAAGCGTCCGCGGCCGTCCCCGGATGTCCGGGTCGTCCGGGGACGTCCGCGCGAGGGTGGGAGCAGGGACATGCTGGGAGCGATAGGTCTCGACGAACGCCAGGAGTCCGCCTACCGCGCGCTGGTCGCGCTGGGCGCGGCCGAGGTCTCCGACCTGGCCCATCGGCTCGCCCTGCCGGAGGGCGACACCGAGCGGACGCTGCGCCGCCTGGAGTCGCAGGGCCTGGCCGCCCAGTCCTCGGCGCGCACCGGGCGCTGGGTCGCGGCCCCGCCCGGGGTGGCGCTCGGCGCACTGCTCACCCAGCAGCGGCACGAGCTGGAGCAGGCGGAGCTGGCGGCGAGCCTGCTCGCGCAGGAGTACCGGGCCGAGGCGGCCACCGAGCCGGCCGTGCACGACCTGGTCGAGGTGGTGACCGGCGCGAGCGCGGTCACCCACCGCTTCCTCCAGCTCCAGCTCGGCGCCGTCGACGAGGTGTGCGCCCTGGTCACCGGCAAGCCGATCGCCGTGTCCGGGATGGACAACGACGCGGAGGCGCTGGCCGTCGAGCGGGGCGTGCGCTACCGGGTGGTGATCGAGCGCGAGGTGCTGAGCCTGCCGACGGGCCTCCTGGAGCTGTCGACGGCGCTCGGCCGGCACGAGCAGATCCGGGTGGTCGACCGCGTCCCGACGAAGCTGGTGGTGGCGGACCGCTCCCTCGCGATGGTCCCGCTCACCGGCCGCGGCGCCGAACCGGCCGCGCTCGTCGTGCACGCCAGCGGCCTGCTCGAATCCCTGATGGGCCTGTTCGAGTCGGTGTGGCGCGACGCGCTGCCGCTGCGGCTCGGCGCGGGCGCGCAGGTCACGGAGGACGAGGTGGCGGGCCCGGACCAGACGGACCTGGAGATCCTCTCGCTGCTGCTCGCCGGCATGACGGACGCGAGCGTCGCGAAACAGCTGGACCTGGGGCTGCGGACCGTGCAGCGGCGGGTGAAGGGGCTGATGGAGATGACCGGCGTGACGACCCGGCTGCAGCTGGGCTGGCACGCGTACGAGAAGGGATGGGTGGCCCGGCGGTAGCGGCGGACGAGGCCCCGTGCCGGAGGCGGCGGGGGTGGCCGTAAGGTGACGGCCGAATTCCGCAACCGTCTCAGGAGAGCACCCGTATGAACGGAAGGCGCCGCCGCGCCCTGCTGGCCGCTGTCACCCCGATGCTGGAGCCCGGTGAGCGGGTGGAGGTGACGACCGTCGTGGGCCTGAGCACCGTGCCGTTCCAGCGGCAGCTGGCCTACGGCCTCGCGTCGGGCATGATCTCGGGCCTCGCGAGCGGCGTGTCGGTCTCGGTGATCCCGACGCCGGTGCCGATGTACCTGGCGATGACGGACCGCCGCCTGATCATCTTCCGGGCGGACCCGATGTTCGCGAAGCCCGTGGAGCACACGATGACGGTCCAGCGGGCGCACCTCTATCGCACGGAGATCAAGGAACGCGTGCTCAACTCGTCCATGGTCCTGTGGTCTCCGTACAGCACGCACTCGCTGAAGCTGATCTTCCCGCTGATCAGCCGCAAGGAGCGCCACCTGGTGGCCGCCGCCCTGCCCGTGGCGACCGGCTGACCCGGCACTCGACGTGTACTCCTTGCGTACCGCTTGACCTGCGGGAACGCGCGGGCTCCGGCACGCTGGGCAGATGGGTGTGTGGCAGCAGCTGCTGATCGGCATGGTGATGCTGCTCGGCCTGTTCGGGGTGCTGACGCCCGGCGTGCCGGGAACGTGGCTGGTGTGGGCCGCGATGCTGTGGTGGTCGCTGCACGAGCAGACCGGCCTCGCCTGGATCCTGCTGGTCTCCGCCACCGGCCTGCTGCTGCTCACCCAGGCCATCGTCTGGCAGCTGCCGCCCCGCCGCTTCCGGGGTGTCGGCATCACCCGCCGGATGGTGGCGTACGCGGGCATCGGCGCCTTCCTCGGCTTCCTGCTGATCCCCGTGGTCGGCGCGATCCCCGGTTTCGTCGGCGGCGTCTACCTCTCCGAACGCCTCCGCCTCGGCGGCCACGGCCAGGCCAGGGCGGCGACGCGCACGGTGATGCGGGCGGCGGGGACGAGCGTGCTCGTGGAGCTGTTCGCGTGCCTGCTGATCGTGGGGGCGTGGGTGGGGGCGGAGATCTGGGGCTGAGGACGTAGGACCCTTCTCGGGCGCTGTGCCGATGCCTTCGGCGCGCGGCGGCGTGATCCTGGCGTCATGAGGGATTTCGACGGTTTCAGCGAGGCGGAGCGCGCCTATCTGCGGACCCAGCGGCTCGGCCGGATGGCCACGGTCGACCCGTCGGGCCAGCCGCAGGCCAACCCCGTGGGCTTCTTCCCGCAGGAGGACGGCACGGTCCTGGTGGGCGGCGGCGCGATGGGCCGCACCAAGAAGTGGCGCAACCTCCGGCGCAATCCGAAGGTGGCGCTCGTCGTCGACGACCTGGCGAGCGAACGGCCCTGGCGGGTGCGCGGCGTGGAGATCCGCGGCGAGGCGGAGCTGCTGGTGGGCCCGCACCCGCTGGGCCCGTACTACAGCGAGGAGGTCATCCGGATCCGGCCGCGCCGGATCCACAGCTGGGGCCTCCAGTAGCCACAGGGCGAGACATCCCCTGGCGAGGTGTCGTGAGATACCGGGCCGCGTAGGAACGCCAGGGGCGCCATTCCGGGCGGTCGGGGAGGCCGGGCGCGGGTACGTCCGGGTCGGCGAGGGCGCGGGTGCGGATGGCGGCGACGGCCTCGGGACCGACTCCGGGGACGGCGGCGAGCGCCGCGGCGGAGGCGTCCCGGTCGGCGCCCGGGTCGAGGCGGAGGGTGCCGTCGGCGAGGACGGTGGCGAGCGGGCCCGCGACCGGGTGGGCGGTCAGGGCGGCGGGCTCGGGGAAGAGGTGGGTGAGCGTGCCGCAGGGGGTCTCCAGGGGCGTGCCGTGGCGCGCGACGAGCCGCGCGGCCTCGGCCGGGCCGGCCACCGTCCGTAGCGCGAACTCCTCCGGCTCGGCGGTGCCGGGTGACCGTACGCCGGGCCGGGCCGCGACCTCGGCGGCGAGGGCCGGATCGGCGCCGAGGCGTTCGGCGACGGCGTACGGGTCGGCGTCCAGGTCGAGCAGGCGGCGCAGGCGCTGCACGGCGGTCGTGAGGTCGCGCAGCTCGGTGAGGTGGATCCGGGCCTCCAGCCAGCCGCCCGCCGATTTCTCGTCGACGGAGACGATGCCCGTGCCGTAGGGAAGGCGGAGCGTGCGCCGGTAGGTACGGGCGCCGGGCGGGCCGGCGACCTCCTCGACGCCCGGCAGCGCCTCGGCGGCGAGCAGGTCGAAGACCTCGGCGGCCGCGTACGGGCCCCGGTGCGCGAGCCGCAGCGGGACGCCGGCGGCGAGCGCGGTGCGGGTTCCGGCGGCGGTGCCGGTGCCGGACTCGGCGCGCAGTGCGGTGGGGGTGCGGGCGTAGACGGCGCGGATGGTGTCGTTGAACTGGCGGACGCTGGCGAACCCGGCCGCGAAGGCGATCTCCGTGACCGGCAGGCCCGTCGTCTGCAGCAGCAGCCGCGCGGTGTGTGCCCGCTGGGCGCGGGCGAGCGCGACGGGCCCGGCGCCCAGCTCGGCGGTGAGCTGCCGCTGCACCTGCCGGGCGCTGTACCCGAGCCGTCCGGCGAGCCCCGGCACGCCCTCCCGGTCCACGACCCCGTCGCCGATCATCCGCATGGCCCGCCCGACCACGTCGGCCCGCACGTTCCACTCGGCCGAGCCGGGCACGGCGTCCGGCCGGCACCTCCGGCAGGCCCGGAAGCCGTGCGCCTGGGCGGCGGCCGCGGTCGGGTAGAAGCTGACGTTGCGCCGCTTGGGCGTGACGGCCGGGCAGCTGGGCCGGCAGTAGATCCCGGTGGTCGCCACCCCGAAGAAGAACACGCCGTCGAACCGCGCGTCCCTGCTGCTGACCGCCTGGTACCGCGTCTCCTCGTCGAGCCCCCCGCCCGCCGCCAACCCTGCTGCCGCCGCCGTCGCCGTGTCCGTCATGCCTCCAGTGTGCTGGAGCGGCCGGGCACGGACTGGCGGTTTCCGGACGGCGAGGAGGGCAGGGGGCGGGGGGACGAGGGCACGGAGGGACGGGGGACGGGCCGGAGGTGATGGGTTACCGCAGGCGCCCCCGCTTCGCGTCCATGGCCGCGCGGCCCTCCGCGCCCATGCGCTTCCAGTTCTTGAGCATCTCGGCGCGGACGCGGGCGTCGGTCTTGGCGGCGAGGCGGCGGTTCTCGCGGATCAGCTTGCGGTAGCTGTCGAGGCGGCGTTCCGGGAGGGTGCCGTCGGCGATCGCGGCGGTGACGGCGCAGCCCGGTTCGGATTCGTGCGCGCAGTCGTGGAAGCGGCACTCGGCGGCGAGGTCCTCGATCTCGGCGAAGACCTGGCCGACGCCCGCCTCGGCGTCCCACAGGCCGACGCCGCGCAGGCCGGGGGTGTCGATGAGGACACCGCCGCCGGGGAGGGCGAGGAGGTTGCGGGTCGTCGTGGTGTGGCGGCCCTTGCCGTCGATGTCGCGCGCGGCCCGGACGTCCATCACGTCCGTGCCGAGCAGCGTGTTGGCGAGGGTGGACTTGCCCGCGCCGGACACGCCGAGCAGCACGCTCGTGCCGCCGCCGGCGACCGCCTGCAGCACGTCGAGTCCTTCGCCGGTGTGCGAGGAGACGGGCAGGACCTGGACGCCGGGAGCGACCGTCTCGACGTCCTCGACGAGGTAGGAGAGGCCGACCGGGTCGGGGACCAGGTCCGTCTTGCTGAGCACGACGAGCGGCTGCGCGCCGGACTCCCAGGCGAGCGCGAGGAAGCGCTCGATCCGGCCGAGGTCGAGCTCGACGGCGAGCGACACCACGATGATCGCGTGGTCGACGTTCGCGGCGAGGATCTGGCCCTCGGACCGCTTGGACGAGGTGGAGCGGGCGAACGCCGTACGACGGGGCAGATACGCCCGTACGTAACGGGGGTCGCCGACGCCGTCGGGGTCGACGGCCGCCCAGTCGCCCGTGCAGATCACCCGCAGCGGGTCGTGCGGCGTGACGAACGCGGTGTCGGCGCGCACGAGTCCCTCGTGCGTCACCAGGTCGCACTGGCCGCGGTCGACCCGGACGACCCGGCCGGGCAGCAGGCCCTGCGCGGCGTACGGGGCGAACTCGGCCGCCCAGGCGTCGTCCCAGCCGTAGGCGGTGAGAGAGGAGGAGAAAGCGTCGGTGGAGAGGAAAGACAAGGGGGACCCTTCACAGGGGTGGCCCCGGAAACGTCAGCCGGTGGCCACGGAGGTGGAGTGGAGAAGCATCTGGTTGCGGGCAACACCCGTCGTCACGACAGCCATCTGTCACACCTCCTGGGGAAAGGGCTCCCACGGCCGCCTCGGCCGTGATCTTCGAAGCGGCCCCACCGTAGACCCGGCCCGGCCGGGTTCCGGCTCCACGGGCGCGTCCAGGCCGAGCGCCTCGCCGAGCTCGGCCTCGCGCTGCGCCATGTTCGCCCGCACGTCGAGGGC
>NZ_JBSGIW010000144.1:0-12102 GCF_053605265.1 Streptomyces sp. NPDC003943
AGGCCCGGCAAGGGGCGTCGTTCCGTTGTGCCCACCCGTTCCGCCTGGGGGTCCCCCCGGACGAAGTCTGGGGGAGGAACGAATGCCCACAACGGCGGGGGCGGCGGGGAATGGGCGCCCGGCGGCCGCAGCCCGCGCGGTGGGCGGACGCCCCAGCGCCGTGGGCGGCGTCCCGGCGGGGGCGGCCCACGGCGGCGGGCACGGCGTCGACGCTCCGGCCGGGCGCAGCCCACAGGCAGGGCTCGGCGTCCCGGCGGGCGCAGCCCCACGGGCAGGGCTCGGCGTCCCGGCGGGCGCAGCCCACAACGGGGCTGCCAGGAGAGGCGGAGACGGGCACCGCCCTCGCGGGGCGTCCCGGGGCTACGCCGCCGCCTCCACGCCCCGCGCCATGCCTCCCGCCCGTACCCCCAGGTCCGCAAGCAGTACCCCCGCCGTGCGGCGGGCCGACGCCAGGGCGCCCAGGGGGGTGCCGGTCGCGCGGTGGTCGCCGCAGACGTAGAGGCCGGAGAGGAGGCGGACCGGGCGTTCGGGGTCGAAGGGCGGGCGCATCGCCGGGAAGGCGTGGGGGGTGTGGTGGAGGGCGAGCAGCTCCCAGTCGTCCGTGGACACGCCGTACAGGGTCGCCAGGTGCTTGCGGACGCGGCGCTCGGTGTCGTCGTCGGCGGGCGGGCTGCCGAGGACCGTCGTGGTGATCAGGACGCGGCCGGCGGGAGCGCGGGTCGGGTCGACGGTGCTCATGACGGCGGTGTGGGCGACGGGCCCGGCCGGGTCGCACTCCAGGAGCAGCGCGGGATCGGCGGTCGGCGCGAGGGGCGCGGTGTGGTGCAGGACGGTCGCCGCGTGGTAGTCGGGCACGCGCAGGCCCGGCAGCAGTTCCGCCGCCGTACGGCCGCCCGTCGCCACGACGACGGAGCGGCACCGGAACACCCCGTGCTCCGCCGTCGTCACGCGCGAGATGGACGCCTCCGTGACCCGTACGCCGGTACGCACCGAGCCGGCCGGCAGCGCCGCCGCGAGCCGCTCCGTCAGCGCGCCCGAACCGCCCTCCGGCACACCGATCCGCCCGCGCGCGAAGGAGCGGAGCGCGAGGTCCGCGCGGCGGCTGGAGGTCGCCAGGTCGGGGTCGCCGAGCAGCGCGGCGAGGAGCGGACGCAGCACGCCCTGGACGGTGCGGGCGGGCAGCCGGGCGGTGAGGGCCTCACGGGCGGTCCGTTCGGTGCGGGTGAGCAGCCGCTGCCCGGGGGTCGTGGCGAGCCGCACCAGGGACGCGCCGAGCCGCGCCTGGTCGAGCGAGGCGGCCGGGTTGCGCGGCGCCCCGGCCAGCGCCCGGGCGACCCCGCGGGCTCCCCCCACGCCCCGTGGGCTCCAGGGCGCGTGCGGCGCCCCCCACCTCCCGTACCGCCCGTCGCTGTGCACGAGCACCCCCGGGGCGAACGGGCGCAGTGCCACGCCCGCCACCTCCGGCGCGGTGAACAGCGGTCCGACCCGGTCGAGCCGGAAGCCGTCCACGGTGTCGGTCGCCATCCGGCCGCCGATCCGCGGCGCGGCCTCCAGGACGGTGACCGAGAGCCCGGCCTCGGTCAGCTGATGAGCCGTCGCGAGACCCGCGATCCCGGCTCCCACGACGACGACGTCCGCGTTGTCGAGCACGTGCCCCTCCCCAGGTCGGTCGCTTCGTGTGGGGGCCTATGCCCCCAACACGGCCCCGGAATGCCAGAGTTCGCAAGAGACTAGGCAGCGCTCCCACGCGGGGAAGCCGCGCGTGCCCGGCGTGCGCGCAGCACGGGGGAGCGCACGGCCGGAACCCGCCGTCAGCGGGCCGCCGCCCGTACCGCCTCGTCGATCGTGGGGAACGCGAAGTCGAAGCCGGACTCCAGCAGCCGCCCCGGCAGCACCCGTTGGCTGCCGAGCACGTCCTGCGCGAACTCGCCGAGCACCAACCGCAGCGCCGCCGCGGGCACGTGACAGACCGCCGGGCGCCGCAGCACCCGCCCCATAGCCGCCGTCACCTCCCGGTTGGTGACCGGCTCGGGCGCGGTCAGGTTCACCGGGCCCGCGAGCGACCGGGTGTCGACGATGTGCCGCAGCGCGGCGACCTCGTCGTGCAGCGCGATGAAGCTCCAGTACTGGCGCCCGTCGCCCATCCGCCCGCCGATCCCGGCCCGGAAGACCGGGAAGAGCCGTCCCCAGGCCCCGCCCTCGTGCGCCACCACCAGGCCCGTACGGGCGTACGCCACACGGATCCCGGCCGCCTCGGCGGGCGCCGCCGCTGCCTCCCACTCCACGCACACCGACGGCAGGAAGCCCTCGCCCGCGGGCGCGCTCTCGTCCACGGCCCGGCTCCCGGTGTCGCCGTAGTAGCCGAGGGCCGTGCCGCAGACCAGCACCTCGGGCGGCTCGGCGAGCGAGGCGAGCGCCTCCGCGACCGCCCGCGTACCGAGCACCCGGCTGTCCCGGATCTCCTTCTTGTACGCCTCGCTCCAGCGCCGCTCGCCGACGCCCGCGCCCGCCAGGTGGACCACCGCGTCGACACCGACCAGGCCGGCCGCGTCCACGTACAGGCGGGCCGGATCCCACTCCACCTCGTCGGCCCGGGCGGCCGGCCGGCGCACCAGGCGCAGGACCTCGTGGCCGTCGGCGCGCAGGGAGCGCACGAGGGCGGAGCCGATGAGTCCGGACGCGCCGGTGACGGCGATGCGCTGGCGAGGCTGTGGCTTCATGCGGCCATCCTGCCCCTCCCGGCTCCCGCCGTGGCACAGTGGCCCGCATGATCGTGCCGGAGACGTCGCAGCACCCGGAAATACTGATCCGCGCCGCCGTGGCCGCCGACGAGCCGGCCCTCGCCGAGCTCGACCGCGCCACCTGGTCCCCGCTCCACGCCGTCCTGCCCGCCCCCGAACCCGGGCAGCCCTTCTTCGGCGAAGGGCACCCGCCCGAGCACTACCAGGTCGCGGAGATCGGCGGAAAGGTGGCCGGTTACGTCCGGATCGTGCCGCCCACCCCGCTGCCCTCCAACGCCCACGTCCGCCAGATCCGGGGCCTCGCCGTCGCCACCTCCGCCCGCGGCCGGGGCGTCGCCCGCGCCCTGGTGCGCGCCGCGATGGAGCGGGCCCGCGCCGAGGGTGCCACCCGCATCACGCTGCGGGTCCTCGGCCACAACGCCCCCGCCCGCGCGCTCTACGCCGCCGAGGGCTTCGCGGTCGAGGGCGTGCTGCCGGGCGAGTTCCTCCTGGACGGCGGGTACGTGGACGACGTCCTGATGGGACGCTCGCTCCTCCCCTGAACGGGGCGTGAGGAGTCGCAGCTCGGTCGTACGAGGGGCGGTCCGCCGCCGCTCGCCCCCTCTCCGGGCCGGGCGCGGACAGCCGCGTTCCGCCTGCCGCTCACTCCTCCTCCGGGCGTGCTCCGGGCGCGAGCAGCCGCATCCCGCCCATGAGTTCGCGCAGGCACCGCACGGCGAGCTCCGCGGGCGCGCCCTCGCCCCGTACCGGCGCGTCCGTCTCGGCCCAGGTCTCCAGGGCGAGCCGGATCGCGTCGGTGGCCGCGGCGGCGGCGAGCCGCAGTTCGAGCGGGTCGGCGCCGGGGCCCGCCAGCTCGGCGAGGACTCCGCGCAGCCGGTCCTCGGACTCCTGGTTGACCCGGTACCAGACGGCCCGCAGGGCGGGGTCGTGGTCGGCCGCGCGCAGCAGCCCGCGGGTCCAGCGCAGCCCCTCCTCGGCCTCCGTGCCCTCGGCGGCGAGCGACTCGGCGATGGACCGCTCCAGGGCCGTGGGCAGCGTGGTGCCCGGCGCGGTCGCGGCGAGCGCGTCCCGCCAGCGGTCGGCGCCGCCGGCGAGGAGCGGGGCGACGGCGTCCTGCTTGGAGCGGAAGTAGCGGTAGAAGGTGCGCAGCGCGACCCCGGCCCGCAGCGCGATGTCCTCGGCGGTGGTGTCGTCGGGCCCGCGCTCGGTGAACAGCTCGGCCGCCGCACGGGCGATGTCGAGCTGGGTGGCGGCCTTGCGGCGCTCGGTCAGCGTCGCGGGCCGGGACGGGCGGGGGGATCGGGGCTGCTTCGGGTCCACCGGACCAGCGTACGCCCGCGCCTGCCAGGCGTGCATTTCGTGCACCTATGGCAAAACGTGCCACATGGGCGTACGGTGGCAGCACCCCCGAAAGCTCGACATCGAGAGGTCCTCGTCATGAACCAGCTGACCCGCTACGAAGGACGCCGCGCACTCGTCACCGGCGGCGGCTCCGGCATCGGCCAGGCCACCGTCCTGCGCATGCTCGCGGAGGGCGGCAGGGTCGTCGCCGCCGACATCAGCGAGGACGGCCTCAAGGACACCGTCGCCAAGGCCGGCGACGCCGCCGACCGCCTCACCACCGTCGTGGTGGACATCGCCGACGAGACCTCCGTGCGCGCGGGCGTCGCCGCCGCCGTCGAGGCCCTCGGCGGCCTGGACGTGCTGGTCAACGCGGCGGGCATCCTGCGCTCCTCGCACACCCACGAGACCAGCCTCGACGCCTTCGAGCAGGTCGTCCGGATCAACCTCACCGGCACCTTCCTGATGATCCGCGAGGCCATACCGGCGCTCCTGGAGGGCAACGGCTCCGCCGTCGTCAACTTCTCCTCCACCTCCGCGATGTTCGCCCACCCCTACATGGCGGCCTACGCGGCCAGCAAGGGCGGCATCCAGTCCATGACCCACGCGCTCGCCGCCGAGTACGCCAAGCAGGGCATCCGCTTCACCGCCGTGCAGCCCGGCTCGATCTCCTCCGGCATGACCGACGGCTCCGGCGCCTCCAGGCAGTCCGTGGGCCCCGGCCTGCCCGAGGACACCGACTGGTCCCTCTTCGCCAAGCTCGCCCCCGCCCTCGGCCAGGGCTTCGCCGGCCCGGAGACCGTCGCCGGCGTCGTCGCGATGCTCGCGAGCGAGGACGGAAAGTTCATCACCGGCACCGAGGTCCGCATCGACGGCGGAACCCACTTCTGATATCCACCCCGGCGCCCCGGCCACGGGTCCCGGCCCGGCCACGCGCATGCTGGAGCGGGGCGAACGCGGCGAGAAGTCGTGGGTCGTCAACGTGTCGTCGATCGGCGGCCTGCTGCCGAGCCCGCTCATGGCCCCGTACAGCGTCACCAAGTTCGGCGTGCTCGCCCTCACCGAGTCGCTGCACTACGAGATGCGGATGAAGGGCGCGCCGGTCCAGGTGTCCGTCGTGACCCCGGGCTCGGTAAAGAGCGAGATCTTCAGGGCCGCCCGCCCCGGCGAGACCGCGCCCCCGGAGATCGCCGCGTTCAACGCGCAGCTGCAGCAGCTCGCCGACGAGCACGGACTCACGCCCGGGGAGCACGCCATGGGGGTACCCCCGGCCGGAGGCTGGGGAGGGTCTTCGACATGGTCGCCGAGGGGAAGTACTGGGCGATCCCGCAGCCCGAGCAGCTCTTCCCCGCCCTCCAGCCGCGGACCGACATGATCCTCGGCCAGGTGAACCCCGAGCTCCGCCTCGGCGGCTGAGCCGGGACACCCGTCAGGACCACGAGACCGGTCCGGTCCGGCCCCCGGCCCCCTCTCCGTCATCCGGGGCCGAACCGGGCCCACAGCCGCGGGAAGCGGGCCGCGAGCACCCCGTCGTCCTCCAGGTCGAACGGGGTGCCCGCCGGCTCCGCCAACTGCGGCGGAATGCCCAGGTCAGGCGCCTCCGTGCCGGTCAGCCGCTCGTACGCCTCGTCCGCCGCGTAGCCGAGCTCCTCGCCGTCCCCGTCTATCTCGTCGTCGAAGTCCACGAGCAGCTCCGCCAGCGCGTCCGGCTCGTGCACCGCCCCCTCGAAGACCTCCCGGCCCTGGCCGATCAGCCAGCAGCGGAAGTAGTCGAAGGTGTCGTCGCCCGCCCCGTCGAGCAGGACGGCCGCCGCGCCCCACAGCTCCCAGGTGTACGCCCGGTTGTAGCGGGCCTCGAAATGGCGGGCGAAGTCGAGGACCGAGTCCGGGTCGAGCTCCGTCAGCCGCTCGACGAGCAGGTCCGCGTGCTCCTCCGGATCGCCCTCCGCGCGCTCCCGCGTGGAGTCGATGATCTCCCAGAACTTCGTCTCGTCCATCACGGGACAAGCATCGTGGGTCACGCCGGGCGACGCACCCGGAAACGGCTGAAATCAAACCGGACAGAAGATGTCGTCTTTCCCTGCCAGGCTGACCGCATGATCAACGAGACCCAGGAACACCCGCCCCTCGCCGGCCGTGTCGCCCTCGTCGCCGGCGCCACCCGGGGCGCCGGACGCGCCATCGCCGTCCAGCTCGGCGCCGCCGGAGCCACCGTCTACGTCACCGGCCGCACCACCCGCACCCGGATCAGCGAGGTCGGCCGCAGCACCGAGACCATCGAGGAGACCGCCGAACTCGTGACGGCCGCGGGCGGCACGGGCATCGCCGTCCCCACCGACCACCTGGAACCCGACCGGGTCCGCGCCCTCGTCGACCGGATCGACCGCGAGCAGGACGGCCGGCTCGACGTCCTCGTCAACGACGTGTGGGGCGGCGAGCACCTCGTCACCTTCGGCAAGAAGACCTGGGAGACCGACCTCGCCGACGGCCTGAGGATGCTCGAACTCGGCGTGAAGACCCACCTGATCACCTCCCACGCCGCCCTGCCGCTGCTCACCCGCCGGCCCGGCGGACTCGTCGTCGAGGTCACCGACGGCACCACCGCCTACAACGGCACCCACTACCGCGAGAACCTCTTCTACGACCTCGCCAAGAACGCCCCGATCCGGATGGCCTTCGGCCTCGCGAAGGAGCTGGCCGACGCCGGCGGCACCGCCGTCTCCGTCAGCCCCGGCTGGCTGCGCTCCGAGCAGATGCTCGCCCACTTCGGCGTCACCGAGGACAACTGGCGCGACGCGACCAAGGAGCTGCCGGACTTCGGCATCTCCGAGTCGCCGGTGTACGTGGGCCGGGCCGTCGCCGCGCTCGCCGCCGACCCGGAACGGGCGCGCTGGAACGGGCAGTCGCTCGACAGCGGACAGCTCGCCAGGGCGTACGGCTTCACGGACGCGGACGGCTCGCGGCCCGACTCGTGGGGCTTCATGCTCGCCAAGGAGGCCGACCCGGACGTCAGGGTCGAGGACTACCGGTAGCCGAGCCACCGGTAGTCCCGCTACGGGTGGCCGGCCACCGGCAGCCGGCTACCCGTAGACCTCCGCCATGGCCCGCGCGGCCTCCGCGAACCGCTCGCGGAGCGCCGCCGGGGCCAGCACCTCCACCTCCGGCCCGAGCCCGAGCAGCTGCCCGAAGGCCACCTCCTCGCTCTCCACGGCCAGCACCACCCGCCGCCGGCCGCCCTCGTCGGCCCCGGCCGCCAGCGCCGCCTCCGCCGCCGCCCGGTCCGTCACGTACGGCAGCCGCCGCGCCCCCGCCTCCGTGAGCCGCAGCTCCACCTCGGCGCGCAGCAGCGAGCGCGCGAACTCGGCCGAGCGCTCCGTCCAGAACGCCGCCAGATCGAACTCCGGGTCCCGCTCGAAGTGTTCGTCGCCGAGCACGACACCGGTGAAGCGGTCCACCCGATAGGTGCGGTAGGAGCCGCCCGCCCGGGCGCACACGTACCAGACCCCGGCCTTCAGGACGAGCCCGTACGGCTGGAGCTCGCGCGCCACCTCCGCGTCACCGCGCCGGTAGCGGGCCCGCACCGGGCGGTCGTCCCAGACCGCGTCCGCGAGCGGCGCGAGCAGCTCCGGCGTCTCCGGCTCCTGGTACCAGGCGGGCGCGTCCAGGTGAAAGCGCCGCCCCGCGGCCTCCGGCGCGTCCCGCAACGACGGCAGCAGCGCCGCCGACACCTTCAGCCGCGCCGCCGAGGCCGCGTCCGCGAGCCCCATGTCCCGCAGCGCCTGCGGCAGCCCGGACAGGAACAGCGCCTCCGCCTCCCCGCGCGCCAGCCCGGTCAGCCGGGTCCGATAGCCGCCGACGAGCCGGTAGCCCCCGGCCCGGCCCCGGTCCGCGTACACCGGAACCCCCGCCTCCGACAGGGCCAGCGCGTCCCGCGTGATGGTCCGCTCCGACACCTCCAGCTCGGCGGCGAGTTCGGCGGCGGTCATGGACGGACGGGACTGGAGGAGAAGCACCAACTTGATGAGGCGGGCGGCACGCATGCACCCCAGCCTGCCATCCATGCCGTGGCCCTGAGGCCGGAGACCACAGGGGGAGCCGCGATGCGGCGAGGCGTGTCACTGGAAGGCCGGTACGAGAAGCCGCGCACGGACGCGGAGCGCAGGGCCCGCACGGTCGTGGGCCAGGCGGTGTCCAGCAGTCCAGGGGCTGACCGCACCGACGCCGAAGGGCCGCCCTGCCCGTACGTGTCGGCGTACGGGCAGGGCGGCCCCTCGGTCACTCACCGCCCGGGCGGGCGACCGGCCTTACAGGCCGTACCGCTCCCGGGCCTCCTTGACCGCGGTCACCTGGACCTCGCCCTTGCGGGCGAGCTGGGCCAGGGCGGCCACGACGATCGACTGGGCGTCGACGCCGAAGTGGCGGCGGGCGGCCTCGCGGGTGTCCGACAGGCCGAAGCCGTCGGCGCCCAGCGAGGTGTAGTCCTGCTCGACCCACTGCGCGATCTGGTCCGGGACCTGGCGCATGTAGTCGGAGACCGCCAGGACGGGGGAGTCGACGCCCTCCAGGGCCTGGCGGATGTACGGCACCCGCTCCTCGCCGCGCAGCAGGGCCGCGTCGGCCTCGAGGGCGTCACGGCGCAGCTCGGTCCAGGAGGTCGCGGACCACACGTCGGCGGCCACGCCCCACTCGGCGGCGAGCAGCTTCTGCGCCTCCAGGGCCCAGTGGATCGCCGTGCCGGAGGACAGCAGCTGGATGCGGGAGGCGTTCGCGGGCAGCTCCAGGCCGGCCGACTCGGCCGTGTTGAAGCGGTAGAGGCCCTTGACGATGCCCTCGTCGACGCCCGCGTGGCCCGGCTTGGCCGGCTGCGGCATGGGCTCGTTGTAGACGGTGAGGTAGTAGAAGACGTTCTGGTCCTCGCCCTCGGCCGCCTCGCCGTACATGCGGCGCAGGCCCTCCTTGACGATGGCCGCGACCTCGTAGGCGAACGCCGGGTCGTAGGTCAGCGCCGCCGGGTTGGTGGCCGCGATGACGGGGGAGTGGCCGTCGGCGTGCTGCAGGCCCTCACCGGTCAGGGTCGTGCGGCCGGCGGTCGCGCCGACGAGGAAGCCGCGGCCGAGCTGGTCGCCGAGCTGCCACATCTGGTCGGCGGTCCGCTGCCAGCCGAACATCGAGTAGAAGATGTAGAACGGGATCATGGCCTCGCCGTGCGTCGAGTACGCGGTCGACGCGGCGATGAAGTCGGCCATCGAGCCGGCCTCGGTGATGCCCTCGTTCAGGATCTGGCCGTTGACGGCCTCCTTGTAGTACATCAGCTGGTCGCGGTCGACCGGCTCGTACGTCTGGCCCTTCGGCGAGTAGATGCCGAGCGACGGGAACAGCGACTCCATACCGAAGGTACGGGCCTCGTCCGGGACGATCGGGACCCAGCGCTTGCCGGTCTCCTTGTCGCGGACCAGGTCCTTGATCAGGCGCACGAACGCCATCGTGGTGGCGACGTTCTGCGAGCCGGAGCCCTTGTCGAAGGAGGCGAAGACCTTGTCGGCCGGGGCCGGCAGCGGCGCGACCGGGTGGACGCGGCGGGCCGGGGCGGGGCCGCCGAGGGCCGCGCGGCGCTCCTGGAGGTAGCGGACCTCGGCCGAGTCGGCGCCCGGGTGGCCGTAGGGGACGACACCGTCGACGAACTGGGCGTCCGAGATCGGCAGCTCAAGAAGGTCACGCATGTTCTTGAACTCGTCCGTCGTGAGCTTCTTCATCTGGTGGTTCGCGTTCTTCGACGCGAAGCCCTCACCGAGGGTGAAGCCCTTGACGGTCTGCGCCAGGATGACGGTCGGAGCGCCCTTGAACTCCAGCGCGGCCTTGTACGCGGCGTACACCTTGCGCGGCTCGTGGCCACCACGGGAGAGGTGGAAGCACTCGAGGATCTTGTCGTCGGACAGCAGCTGCGCCATCGCGACGAGCGCCGGGTCCTTGCCGAAGAAGTCCTGGCGGATGTAGGCGGCGTCGCGGGTCTGGTACGTCTGGACCTGGGCGTCCGGCACCTCGCGGAGGCGGCGGACCAGGGCGCCGGTGGTGTCGAGCGCGAACAGCTCGTCCCAGGCGTTGCCCCACAGGGTCTTCACGACGTTCCAGCCGGCGCCGCGGAACTGGGCCTCCAGCTCCTGCACGATCTTGAAGTTGGCGCGGACCGGGCCGTCGAGGCGCTGCAGGTTGCAGTTGATGACGAAGGTCAGGTTGTCCAGACCCTCGCGGGCGGCGAGTGCGAGTGCCGCCGTCGACTCGGGCTCGTCCATCTCGCCGTCACCGAGGAAGGCCCACACGTGGGAGGCGGAGACGTCCTTGATGCCGCGGTTGGTCAGGTAGCGGTTGAAGCGCGCCTGGTAGATCGCGGAGAGCGGGCCGAGGCCCATGGAGACGGTCGGGAACTCCCACAGCCAGGGGAGGCGGCGCGGGTGCGGGTAGGAGGGCAGGCCGTTGCCGCCGGACTCCTGCCGGAAGTTGTCGAGGTGCGACTCGTTCAGGCGGCCGTCGAGGAAGGCGCGGGCGTAGATGCCGGGGGAGGCGTGGCCCTGGATGTAGAGCTGGTCGCCGGAGCCGTCCCCCTCCTTGCCGCGGAAGAAGTGGTTGAAGCCGGTCTCGTAGAGCCAGGCCGCGGAGGCGAAGGTGGCGATGTGGCCGCCGACGCCGTGCTTGGAGCCGCGGGTGACCATCGCGGCCGCGTTCCAGCGGTTCCAGGCGGTGATCTTCCGCTCCATCTCCTCGTCGCCGTCGATGACGGGCTCGGCGGAGGTGGGGATGGTGTTGAGGTAGTCCGTCTCCAGGAGCTTCGGCAGGGCGAGGCCCGCCGTGTCGGCGTGCTGGAGGGTACGGCGCATCAGGTAGGCGGCCCGGTGGGGGCCGGCGGCCTTGGTGACGGCGTCGAGGGAGGCCGCCCACTCGGCGGTCTCCTCGGTGTCACGGTCCGGGAGCTGGTCGAGCTCGCTCGGAATCTTGCCTACGGGATCGGTCATGATCGCCGCCTTCCGGACAGGTGGGGGTGGAGATAAAACGGCCTTGTCTGGCAGGACAGGGCGTGGACCGGGGTACGGCCCGCCGAAGACTGTAAGCCGTCGATCGATGATCGATCAAAGCTTCCCCAAGAAAAAGATGCCCCGAGCACCAAAGTCGGCACAGGGTGCCGCGAACGAGGGCACCCGGTGCCTTGTTTTCGCAGGTGAGTGGAATTCTGAGGGTGCTCTCGCACAAACGAGCGGGCCCGCCCGGAGGCGGACCCGCTCGTCGATCCGATGGCCGGATCACGCCCTCGGCGCGCATCCCAGGACGTGCGCCTTCACCAGCGCCCCGATGTTCGGGTCGCCCCGCCGGAACGCCTCCACCAGCTCCTGGTGCTCCTCCGCGTACGACTTCTGCACCGTGCCCAGCCAGCGGATCGACAGCGCCGTGAACACCTCGATGCCCAGGCCCTCCCAGGTGTGCAGCAGCACGCTGTTCCCGGCCGCCTTCACCAGCTCCCGGTGGAAGCCCACCGTGTGCCGCACCTGCGCCGTGCCGTCCGAGGCCGCGTCCGCCTCGTACAGCGCCGTCACGTGCGGCTCCAGGGCCGAGCAGTCGGTCGCCAGGCGGCCGGCCGCCAGCTCCGCCGCGATCTGCTCCAGACCGGCCCGGACGGGATAGCTCTCCTCCAGGTCCGCGGCCGTGAGGTTGCGCACCCGGACGCCCTTGTTGGGCGCCGACTCGATCAGCCGCAGCGACTCCAGCTCGCGCAGCGCCTCGCGCACGGGCGTCTGCGAGACCTCGAGCTCGGTCGCGATCCGCCGCTCCACGATGCGCTCGCCCGGCTTCCAGCGGCCGCTGACGATGCCCTCCACGATGTGCTCGCGGATCTGCTCGCGCAGCGAATGGACGACGGGCATGGTCATGGGGGCTGCTCCTCGGGAGTCACGTGACACTTAGACAATACGGCGGCGCCCCCCCCCCCGAACAACAAACGGCGGGGGGGCCCCACGGGTGGAGGCGGTTGTTT
>NZ_JBSGIW010000145.1:0-11692 GCF_053605265.1 Streptomyces sp. NPDC003943
GACCTGGTCGCGGAGCGGCTCGTGGCCGACCCGCGCGGGGTGCAGCCGCTGCTCTGCCGCTGGTTCGGCGACGAGCGGACACTGGCCGGGGCGCCACGTAGTCGTACATCCCGAACGAGCCGGTGACGTAGACGTTGCGGACGTCCGGGTGCCGGTAGAGCAGCGAACGCGGGTAGAGGTACGGCACGATCACCGCGTGATCCATCGTCAGCCGGTCGATGCGGTGCCAGATCTCCGCCCGCCGTGCCGGGTCCGCGCAGGTCGCGCCCTCGTCGAGCAGGGCGTTGATCTCGGGGTCGTCCAGCTCGCCCATGTTCTGGTTGCCGCGCTCCTTGATCGCCCGGCCGTCCGTGATCTGCTGGAGGAAGCCGTAGCCGTCGGGGAAGTCGGCACCCCAGCCGAACATGATGATCCCGATGCCGTGCTCGCGCAGGTACGACGGGGAGCCGCCGTAGCGGTCGAAGTAGTCGCCCGACGGGAAGTCGAGCACCTCGGCCTCGATGCCCACCCGGGCCAGGCCGGCGGCCAGCGCCTCGGCGGCCCGGTACTCCTTCAGCCGGTCCTTGCGGGCGGCGATCTTGGTGCGGAAGCCGTCGGGCATCCCGGCGGCCTTCAGCTCGGCGCGCGCGGCGTCCAGGTCGCCGGTGGCGTCCGGGCCGACCGGGTAGCGGTCGAAGGGCTGGTAGCCGTCGAGCGTCGGCGGCAGGATCGTGGTCGCGACGTCGCCGCCCACCGGTCCGCCGTACGCGAGCTGCATCGCGGCCTTGTCGGTGGCGAACTGCACGGCCCGCCGGGCGTGCACGTTGTCGAACGGCGGGATGTTGCTCGACAGGCAGTAGATCCAGGTGAAGCCGGTGAGCGGGTTGTCCGTGTGGGCGCGCAGCACCGGGTCCGCGAGGATCTGCTCCTGCGTCGAGGGCTGCACCCCGAAGCCGGCCAGGTCGACGTGCGCCTCCCCGGCGAGCAGCATGCGGTCCACCTCGTGCGGGTCCTTGCCGAGGTGCACCTCGATCCGCTCGGCCCGCCGGACGCGCACCGGGTCGGTGGCCGGGTCCCAGTGCGGGTTGGGCTCCAGGACGGCGAGCTCACCGCGGGTGTAGGAGGCGACCCGGTACGGGCCGGTGGCCACCGGCCCGAGCCGGTAGTCGGCGCCGGTGTCCCGGTGGCGCGGCACCGGGGTGGTGCTGGGCATCGTCGCGAGCAGGTCGAGGCCGGCGAACGGCTCGCGGAGCCGGAAGACCAGGGTGCGCTCGTCGGGGGTCTCCAGGGTCACCGGGCCGTCGGTGTCGGGCTCGCGCCACGGGCCGCCGTAGTCGGTGCCGAGCAGGTGGCGGAAGTAGGTCGGGCCGGCGCCCAGCACGTCGGTGCCGTAGTTGCTGCGCGCGATGGCGTACTTGACGTCCGCCGAGGTGACGGGCGTGCCGTCCTCGTACCGCAGGCCCTCGCGCAGCCGGTACGTCCACACCCGGCCGCCCTCGGAGGACTCGCCCAGGGACTCGGCCAGGTCGGGCACCAGCCGCTGGCCGGCCTTGCCGGGGGCCGTGTCGAAGGTGACCAGGGTCCGGCCGACGAGCCGGAGGAAGTTCCACGTGTAGGCGTAGTAGGTGTTGCCGGGGTCCAGCGAGTCGAAGTCGTCCGTGCGGACGAGCCGGAGCGTGCCGCCCGGAGTGTCGGTCGCGCCGACCACACCCCGTACCGCGGCGTCGAAACCCTCGTCCCCCTCGTCCACGGTCCTCGACCGAGTGGTCTCCATGATCCTCCAGCCTTCGTCACGATGCGTCCGTCCCATCCTGGGGGCGCGGGCGGGCGGGCGAGGAGGTGCGGCGGAGGGCGCGCATAGCCGCGGGGCGGTCGGCATATCCGGCCGCCGCCCCGGGCCGACGGGCTCAGGTCAGGTCAGGTGGTGTACTCCGAGTTGAGCCGCACGTACCCCTCGGTGAGGTCGCAGCCGTACACGGTGAACGCCCCGTCGGCGATGGCCAGGTCGATGCCGATGACCACCTCGTCGCCCTTCAGGTGCTCGGCGACGGCGTCGCGCAGCGCGTCCTCGTCCTCGGCGCCGCCGGCGCGCGGCGGGTAGACCTCGACGTCGCCGAAGCGGATCGTGACCCGGTCCTGGTCGATGTCGGTGTCCTCGGAGCACTTGCCGATCGCCATGGTGACCCGGCCCCAGTTGGGGTCGCAGCCGTGCACCGCCGTCTTCACCAGCGGGGAGTTGACGACGGCCTTGCCGACGCGCTTGGCCTGGGCGTCGTCGCGGGCCCCGGTGACCCGGACCTCGATGAGCTTGCTCGCGCCCTCGCCGTCGCTCGCGATGTTCTTCACCAGGGCGAGCGCGGCGGTGTGCAGCGCCTCCTCGAACTCCGCCGGATCCACCTCCCCGGCCAGCCCGTTGGCGAACAGCGCGGCCGTGTCGCTGGTGGAGGTGTCGGTGTCGATGCTCACCGCGTTGAAGGTCCGGTCCATCACCCGCCGGAAGATCCGGTCCTGCTCCGCCGGGTCGAGCCGGGCGTCCGTGGCGAAGAAGGTGAGCAGCGTCGCCATGTCGGGCTCCATCATCCCGACGCCCTTGGCGATGCCGACGAGGGTGGCGTCGCCGACCTTCACCCGGACCTCCTTGGGCCGGGTGTCGGTCGTCATGATGGCGCGGGCCGCCCGGTCGAAACCGCCGTCGGGGAAGGGCGGGGCGAGCGTCTTGAGGTGCTGCCGGATCCGCTCCATCGGGTACTGACGCCCGATCACACCAGTGGAGGCCACGAGGAGTTCACCCTCCGGTACGCCGAGGGCACGGGCGACCGCCTCGCGCACCTCGCGCGCGTTCGCCTCGCCCTCGCGCCCGGTGGCGACGTTGGCGTTGCGGGCGATCACCACGACTCCGTGGGCCCGGCCGCCGGCCGCGGTCTCGCGGCTGAGGACGACGCTCGGGCCGGCGAACCGGGAGCGGGTGAAGACCGCGCTCACGGTGGCCGGCACGGTGGAGGCGAGCACGGTGAAGTCGTCCCGGCCGTCGTCGGCCAGTCCCACCGGCGCCGTGTGGACGGTGAAGCCCCGTGGGGTGTGCGGTGTGGGCTCGGACATGAAGGAGTCTCCTGTCACGCGGATGGCGGGGCGACGGCGGTCTCCGTCGCCCACTGCATCATTTCCAAGGCTGCATCACTTCTAACAACACAGCATATCTATGCATCGCGGATGTGTGCAGACGATCGCACCCCGACACCGAAGCGGTGCCGGGGCGCGACCGGAGGGGGGAGGAGGAACGGAACGGGGGGATTACCCGCGCGGAGTGAACGACACGACGTCACCCGCGCGCTCGCCGCCGGAGAGCTGGCCGTTGCGGTCCGTGCGGATGTAGACGCGGTGCAGCCAGCGGTCCTCGCCGTCCCAGCGCGGGCTGAACGGCGTACGGGCGTGCGTGGTACGGAAGTTGTCGATGATCAGCACGTCACCCGGGGACAGCTTCACCCCGGTCGTCACGTCGTCCAGGGCCTTCGACAGCGCGGCCACGGCCTCCTTGTCCTCCGGGTCCTCCGGGGCGAGCAGCTCGCGGTCGTAACCCAGGTACGGGTCCTGCTCGTCGCCGTACAGCGGCTTGACCCGGGCGATGGCGCCCGGGTCCTCCACGCCGCCGCGGAAGGCCACGTCGACACAGCAGGGCATCGGGCGGTCGAACAGCCGCGCCCGCGTCCGGTCGTCGAGCAGCGGAAGCGCCAGGCGGATCGAGCCGACCAGGGTCTCGGCCTTGCGCTCGTGGTCCGGCCGGGAGCAGGCGAGCATGACGTAGTTCGGCTGGAGGACGTGGTACGCCATCTCCGTGTGGAACTCCAGCGTGGTCTCGGAGGTCTCCGAGGACAGGTAGTGCGCGCCCGGCGACGGGTACACGTCGTGGTACACCGTGCCGGAGCGCAGCTCCTGGTAGCCGGTGTGCAGGCCGAGCCGGCGCCCGGTGAGCGCCAGCATCGCCTCCATGACCAGCAGCGGCCGGTCCAGCGGCGCCGGGGTCGTGGTGGGCGTGTCGGGCAGCTCGGCCGGGTCGACGGGCAGCCCGCGCAGCAGCAGGTAACCGTCCTTGTTTCCCTCGGAGTTGAACGTGTCGAGGGCGGCGGCGAGACCCTTGGGCAGGTCCTCCGCCAGCTCCTTCGCCTGCGCGAGGAAGTCGTACAGATCCGCGCGCGGCACCCGGGGGAGCCGGCCGGCGAGGGCGAGCAACTCCTCGCGGTAGGGGGTGCAGTCGATGATCGGAGAAGCCATGACGCCTTGTCTCCTTACGTGCTTCGTCTTACTTCTGGTTTCGATGGGCGCGGGCGTACTGGTAGAGCAGCTCCGCGCCGATTTCGGTGGCGAGTACGGAGGTGATCCCGGCGTGGTCGTAGAGCGGGGACACCTCCATCACGTCGAATCCGACCGGCTTGAGGTCGCCCACGCAGCGCAGCAGGCCGAGCACCTCGCGGGAGCTCAGGCCGCCCGGTGCGGGCGTGCCGGTGCCGGGGGCGAAGGCCGGGTCGACCACGTCGACGTCGACGGACACGTAGACGGGCCGGCCGCCGACCCGCTCGCGGACGAGGTCGGCGGTGCCGCGCACGCCGAGCTCGGCGAACTCGTCGGCGGTCACCACGCGCACCCCGTTGTCGCGGGCGTAGTCGAGCGAGTCCGGCTTCGGGTTGTGCCCGCGGATGCCGACCTGGACCATCGCCTGCGGGTCGATGAGCTTCTCGTCGATCCCGTGCCGGAACGGCGTGCCGTGGTGGTACTGGCCGCCGTAGAATGCCGGGTTGGTGTCCGAGTGCGCGTCCAGGTGCAGCACCGCCACGGGGCCGTGCTGCTCGGCGACCGCGCGCAGGGCGGCCACGGTCAGCGAGTGGTCGCCGCCCAGCATCAGGAAGGCCGCGTTGGCCTTGAGGAGCTCGGCCAGGTGCTTCTGCGCCGTGTCGATCGCGATGTTCATGTCGAACGGCGTCAGGTCGATGTCCCCGCCGTCGACGCAGTTGATCAGGTCGAAGGTGCCGGGGCCGCGGTCGATGCCGACGCCGTGGATCAGCCCCGACTCGTTGCGGATGGCCCGCGGGCCGAACCGGGCGCCGGGACGGTAGCTGGTGCCCCCGTCGTACGGGGCGCCGATCACCACGACGTCGTAGCCGCGCGGATCGCGGTCGTGCGGCAGCCGCATGAACGTGGGTATCTGTGCGTAGCGGGGAGAAACGTGCGAGTCGATGCGCTCCACGGATCAGTCACCCTCCTCGAAGTCGACGGCGGACGGGAACGGGGCCCGGCGGACGGGTGCGCTCATGCCGTGCCCCGCCCGAGCCGGTCGACCACGGACCGCACCGCGTCGGCGGTGCTCACCTCGCCGGGGTGACGGCCGGCCACCACGGTCCGGTCGAACAGCTCGCGCACCACCTGCCGCTTGGCCTCGTGGAGCGACTGCTCCGCGACCCCGTGCCCGGTGAGCAGCAGGGAGAACGACGACGTGGTGCCCGAGCCCTCGTGGACGCCGAGCTTGGGCCGGGTGACGGTCTCCTCGGGCAGCGCGTCGGCCATCGCCTGCCGCAGCACCCACTTGTCCCGGCCGTAGCGGCGCTTGAGGCCGGCCTCCAGGGAGACCAGCAGGTCGAGCACGTTCCGGTCCCAGTACGGGTGCGTGGTCCAGTGGCCGCCGAGCAGCGAGAGCACCGGGGACATCTCGTTCAGGCCGTCGAAGGTGGCCATGTCGTACGCCACGGCCGTGTCCAGGTTCGGCAGCCGGTCCTCGCGGTGCATGCCCGCGAGCGGGATGTCCGCGCCGTATCCGGTGAGGATGCGGCGGCCCGGGCCGCCGAGCTCGCGGTAGAGCGCGACCAGCGGCAGCAGGTACTCGATGATGTCCGGGTCCACCGACTCCGAGGCCCACACCGCGTACGGCAGCTGGGCGAGCAGGTCGGCGGTGGGCACCGTGATCTCGCGGTGCCGGGTGCCGAGGTGGTCCACGACCGCCCGGGCCTGGGCGAACTCGTCGGAGGTGTCGGTGCCCATGGAGACGGTGTCCAGGGCGCCGGCCGACCGGTGCGCGCAGGCCGCGACTCCGGAGGAGTCGATGCCGCCGGACAGCACCACCAGCGGGGTGCCGACCGCGGGGACGCGGGCCGCGACGGCCTCGTCGAGGGCGGCGCGGACGGCCGCCACCGCCTCCGCCTCGGGCACGATCCGCCGGGACAGCGGCGGCCGCCAGGTGGGGTGGACCTCGACCGTGCCGGACTCCAGGTCGGTGTCCCACACGGTGCCGGCCGGCACCTGGTAGACGTCCGCGAGGCCCGGCATGCGCCGCGCCCCCGTCAGCGGGAAGCCCCGCGGCTGGTCGTGTCCGGCCAGCGTCTTGGCCTCGGTGGAGGCCGTGACCTCGCCCGGGGCCACCCGGGCGTACAGCGGCACGGAGCCCGCGTGGTCGGTGGCGAGCAGGACCCGGCGCCCGGTGCCCACCACGGCCGCGAAGCGTCCGTTGAGCAGCCGGAAGGCATGGAGTCCGTAGCGGCGCAGCAGATGGAGCAGCAGCTGGGCGTCGCTCTCCGGTTCGTCGCCCGGGGGCAGTACGGAGTGCAGCTCCTCGCGGTTGTAGAGCTCGCCGGCGAGCAGCACGGCGGTGTCCGCGTCCCGGGCCAGCGCGCCTTCGGGCGCGGCGTCGGGGCCGTGCACGAGCACCGCGGCGAGGGACTGGCCGGGCAGGGTCGTGTCGATGTCGGTGTGGCTGCCGCGGGCGGCGAACGCCGCCCGGGGGACCCGGCCCCCGCCCGAGCGGGCGGAGGCCAGGAATCCGTGGGCAGCCGGAAACTCCGGCGCCTTCATCGTCAGATGCTCAGGGCGCCGAAGCCGCCCGGCTGGAAGTCGTAGGAGATGGGGACCTCGATCAGGAACGGCCGGCCCAGCTCGGCGCCCTTGCGCAGGGCGGCGAGGAGCTCGTCGCGGTCGGTGGCCTTGGTCGCCTCGACACCGTTGGCCTCGGCGAGGGCGACGAAGTCGACGCCGGTGAACTTCACCGCCGGGTCGTGGCTGCGGTGGTGACCGATGTTCTGGTAGAGCTCGATCAGACCGTTGGTGTCGTTGTTGACCACGACCGTCACGATCGGCAGGTTGAGCCGGGCGATGGTCTCCAGGTCGGCGCTGTTGGAGTGGAAGCCGCCGTCACCGGCGATCAGGAAGGTCGGCTCGTCCGGGCGGGCCATCTGGGCGCCCATCGCGGCCGGGATGCCGTAGCCGAAGCTGGAGCAGCCGGCCGAGGTGAGGAAGCCGAACGGCTGGTCGGCGCGGGCGAAGAGCACGCCGTAGTGACGGAAGAAGCCGATGTCGGAGACGATCGTGCCCTTGCCGGCGCCGGCGGCCTCCTCCATGACCGTGTTCATCGAGTCGATGACCTGGTGGACCCGCATGCCGTCCTCGTACGCCTCCGGGTCGGCGAGGAACTCCGCGATGCGGGCGCGCAGCGGGGCGATGTCGTGGCGGTCCTTGGCCGCGACCGAGGACGTCGCCGCGTCGATGTGCTCGACGAACGCGAGGACGTCGGTGACGACGTCGACGGTCGGGCGGTACACGCGCGGGATCGGGTTGGCGGTGGGGGAGACGCGGACGGTCTGCTTCTCGCCGCCCTTCTGCCACATGGACGGCCGCAGGTCCTCGGCGTAGTCGTAGCCGAGGGTGAGGATGAGGTCGACCGGGGCGAACAGGGTGTCCAGGGCCGGGAAGTTGAGGATGCCGTCCATGTAGCCGGTGACGGCGCCGTAGTTCAGCTCGTGCTCGTGCGGCAGGACGCCCTTGGCGATGTACGTCGTGATGACGGGCACGTTCAGGCGCTCGGCCAGGGCGCGGATGGCGGGCACCGCGCCGGAGCGGATCGCGGCGGCGCCGACCACGAGGACCGGGTGCTCGGCCTTCGCGAGGAGCTCGGCGGCCTGGTCGGCGGCCTGCTGCCAGCCGTCGGCGACCGCGCCGATCGGCTTGGCCGGGGTGTTCGCCGGCGGGTGCTGCACCGAGGCGTCGATGCCCTCGCTGGAGCCCAGCAGGTCGACCGGCAGGGAGATGAACGACGGGCCGACCGGCTCGGTCATGGCGGCCGTCACCGCGGAGTCCACCAGGTCGGTGATCTCGTGCGGACGCTGGAGCTCCACCGCGTACTTGGACATCGGGGCGATGATCGACACCGAGTCCAGGCACTGGTGGGTGTCGTTCGGGAAGATGTCGTGGGACTCGGACTGGGCGGCCAGGGCGATGACCGGCGAGCGGTCCAGGATCGAGGTGGCGATGCCGGTGGACAGGTTCGTCATGCCGGGGCCGAGGGTGGCCCAGCATGCCTGGGGACGGCCGGTGATGCGGGCGAGGACGTCAGCGGCGACACCGGCGGTGAACTCGTGCCTGGTGAGGACGAAGTCGAGCCCTTCGACCTCGTCGAAGAGGATCGACGCGGCCTCTCGGCCGACGACTCCGAACACCTTCTCCACACCGTGCTCGCGCAGCCGGGACAGAAGCGCGTGCGCGGCGGTCGGTTCGGTGCTGGGGCCGGTCGATACACGGGACATGAGGTGTCTCCAGACTCGGTCGGATGTGCGATGCCCGCCACCCTCGCCGGGCATCCTCTTCGCGCCCTCTCTCGTCCGTATCGGCGGGAGCGGGCGGAGAGCGGGCGGAGAGCGGCCGGGCGGCCGGTCGCCGTACCACCGGATGTGATCCGGACAGTTCCGGTATTCGGAGACAGGAGTTCGAGAGGGTTTCTTCAGTGGACTAGCCCACATTCCGGCTCCCCGGATGCCCCTTTTGCATACCGTGGGAGGGGAGGGGGCGGTGGTAACAAGCCCTTTGTTGAACGCCGTTCACCGCCACGCGCCCACTTCGCGGACGGTTCATCGGTCCGGCGATTTTCACGATTCCTTTACAGGTGTGACTGTCTTGAAATGTGCGTGCGCCCGGTGGCGCAAAAGAAGGTCCGCCTAGCCTTGGGGGCATGGCACGCTATCGAAATCGGAACGGCTTACCCCCCACCCGTCAGGGCCGTTCCCGGGGCTCCTCGGTCATCGCGACGTGTGTGGTGCTGGCCGTGGTTGCCGGGGCGGGTTATTGGGGATACAGCACGCTGCTCAAGGACGACGGAGCGGAGAACCCGCAGGTCGTGGAGGCGACGAAGGCGCTGGAGGGCTTCCTCGGCGCCTGGCAGGCCGGCGACGCCGCGCGGGCCGCGCAGCTGACGGACACGCCGGACGGCGCCCAGTCGCTGATCAAGTCCGTCATGACCAACCTGAAGCCCTCCAAGACCGAGATCGAGGCGGGCGAGGGCGAGCGGAAGGCCGACGCGAAAGTTCTTATTCCGTTCACTGTCAAGATGGCCATACCAGGAGCGGGCGACTATTCCTGGCAGTCAAAGGCCAATGTCGTCGAGACCGGCAAGAAGTGGAAGGTGGAATTCCACACCGAGATGATCCACCCGGAGATGGTTCCGGGACAGACGCTCGCCCTCAACTCCCGTGAACGGGCCGCCATTCTGGATGCCGACGGCAAGGAGCTGCGGGCCGCGTCGCTCGTCGGCGTCGTCGATCCGCAGACCGGCAAGGGCATTTCGGGCCTGGAGGCCCGGTACGACAGGCAGCTCGCCGGCGGAGCGGGTCAGGCCAAGTCGGTCGTGGTGGTGGACCGCCAGTCCGGTCAGGTGGTCAAGACCCTCACCGGCGCCCAGAAGGGCGGCGAGGGCAAGCCGGTCCGCACGACCATCGACCCGAAGGTCCAGGAGGCCGCCGCCGACGCCCTGGACGGCGTCACCAAGAACGCGGCCCTCGTCGCGATCGACCCCACCAACGGGCACATCCTGGCCGCCGCGAACATGCCCTCGGGCATGAACCGCGGTCTCGAGGGACGCTACCCGCCCGGCTCGACCTTCAAGGTGGTCACCGCCGCCGCCCTGCTCAAGCAGGGCATGAAGCCCTCGGACCGTGCCGACTGCCCCAAGTTCGCCAACGTGGACGGTCAGCGCTTCGAGAACCAGAACCAGTTCACGCTGCCGCCCGGCTCCACCTTCCGGGACAGCTTCGCCCACTCCTGCAACACCTTCTTCGTCAACTCCCGTGCCAAGCTGCCCCAGGCCGGTCTGCACGAGGCCGCGGAGGCCTTCGGCATCGGCGGCTCCTGGGACGTGGGCGCCATCACCTACGACGGCAGCGTCCCGGTCTCCACGAGCGACAACGACAAGGCCGCGTCCACCATCGGGCAGGCCCGGGTGCAGGCGTCCCCGCTCGTGATGGCCTCGATCGCCGCGACCGTCAAGGAGGGCGTCTTCAAGCAGCCCGTCCTCGTGCCCGACGCCGTCCGCCAGAAGTACGAGGCGCCCGCCCGCCTCGACCCCGGCGTCGTCGACTCGCTGCGGGACATGATGCGGGCGACCGTCACCATCGGGGCCGGCAAGGCCCTGAGAGGCATCTCCGGCGAACCGCACGCCAAGACGGGCACGGCGGAGTTCGGCACCGAGACGCCGCCGCGCACCCACGCGTGGATGATCGGCTACCAGCAGGACCGGAACCTCGCATGGGCGGTCCTCCTGGAGGACGGCGGGTCGGGCGGCCGCGACGCGGGCCCCATCGCCGCCAAGTTCCTCAAGAAACTGACGGAGTGACCTCGGGCACTCCGAGTAAAGGGCGGCACTGGCCAGGGGCAGCGATGCGCACCCACGCCGTCCGTCCGCACCACCTAGGACAGGCGCGCACCCTGCAAGGCCTGGCAAGTACTCGCCGAACGAACGCATTCCAGCCGTGCCCGTCCACTCCCGGACCTGGCATGGCTTGTCTACGACGGGGGAGAACGCAATGAGTACTTGGAACGATGTGACGATCCGGCTCCTCGGCCCGGTGGCCCTGGTGAGAGACGGCGTGCCGTGTCCCATGCAGGGACAGCGGCAGAGACGTTTCCTCGCCTCGGTGGCCCTGCGGGCCGGACAGGTCGTCTCCAAGGAGGCGATCATCGAGGACTCCTGGGACGGCGAGCCGCCGCTCACCGTCTCGGGCCAGCTGCAGACCTCGGCCTGGATGGTCCGCAAGGCCCTGACGCAGGCCGGGCTGCCACGCGACATGCTCGGCTCGCACGACCGCGGCTACGAACTGAAGATTCCACAGGAGTCCATCGACCTCTTCGTGTTCCGAGAAGCCGTGCGCAAGGCCCGGGAGCTGCACCAGCGCGGCAAGCACCGGGACGCGGCCGAGAAGCTCGACGCGGTCCAGGCGCTCTGGCGGGGCCCGGCCCTCGCCGACGTCACCTCCAGCCGGCTCCGGCTCAAGGCCGAGTCGCTGGAGGAGGAACGCACGGCGGCGGTCGAACTCCGCGCCCAGGCGGACCTCGGCCTCGGCTACTACACCGAGGCGATCACCCGGCTGAACGGCCTCGTCGACCACGATCCCTTCCGGGAGGACCTGTATGTCAACCTCATGAAGGCCTATTACGCCGAGGGCCGCCAGGCCGACGCGATCCAGGTCTTCCACCAGGCGAAGAAGATCCTGCGCGAACAGATCGGGATCAACCCGGGCGTACCCATGACGAAGGTGATGCAGGCGATCCTGCGTCAGGACGAGCACTTCCTGCGGGCGAGCACCCCGCGCTGACGTCGCTCCGCGGGGCCGGGGCCCCCCCCCCCCGGGCGGGGGCGCGGGCGCCCCCCGGCTTCGGGCCCCCCCCCCCCCATCACCCAGTAGGTCGGGGT
>NZ_JBSGIW010000146.1:0-11638 GCF_053605265.1 Streptomyces sp. NPDC003943
CTCCCCATCCCCCCCTCTCTCCCCTTCTGGCCGCCCCCCCCGCGCCGCCGCCCGCCACGGCCCGCCGACCCGCTCCCGCTTCCCGGAGCCCGCCGCTCCGGGAAGCGCCACCGAGGTGATCCGCACGTGTCCCGCCCGCCCCACCCCTCCCACCCCTCTCGCCCTCCCTTCTCGCCCGCCCAGGCCCGGGCCGCCCGCCTCCGCATCGGACTGACTCCCGAACAAGTCATCGCAGCCATCGCTCAGTTGGGGGTGCACCGCCCGGTAGAAGCCCTCATGTGCTGGGAGGCCGGGACGGTCGCGCCGTCGGAGGCCGAACTCTTCGCGCTGGCCGACGCCCTGTGGTGCCCCGTACCGGTGCTCATGGACCTGCGGCCCAGGTCTTTGCGGGAGCACCGCCTGGCCCGCCAGTTCAGCGCCGAGCGGCTGGCCCAGCGCGTCGGCATGGACGTGCGCGACTACGCCCGCGCCGAGAACGACCACCACTGGAACGGAACCGACCGGCAGACCCTCATGCTGGCGGACGCCCTCGGCCTCGAACCGGACGAACTGCTGCGCGTCATCGGCCGCGCCGGCGAGCTCGACGCGCTGCTCCGCCAGGCCGTCGAAGGCCGCTGGAAGCAGTTCACCGCCCCGCTCGCGCGCCTCGTCGGAGTACGGGAGCGAGCGGCGGTGGACGCGCTGCGCACCCTGCACCAGGAGTACGCCCGCTTCAACGAGCGCTACATGGGCCATCTCGTCGCCCGCAGCGACACCGCCCGGCTGAAGGAGATCGCCACGGAGCGGGCCGCGTGGCTGCACGGCCTCGCCGACCGCTTCCTCCACCTCGTCGGTCCCGACGAACGGCGCTAGGAGGCGTCCTGCCGCGATCACATCGTCATTTACCTCGTCCCGAGGGGGAACCGCCGAAGGGCTGGGCACACTCTGCGTGTCGTAGAGGCTTCGACAGAAGGATGACCCGCGCATGATCACGCTCACGAAGGAAGACGGCCCGGCGGACCTGGACGGAGTGACCCACCTGTCCATAGGGGTCTCCTGGGACCCCACCGGCGGCAGCGCCGGCGGAGTGCTGGGCAAGCTGCGCCGCAAGACCGGCACCGACCTCGACCTGATCGCCGTCGCCATGCAGGGCGCGGACCCGGTGCGGCTCGCGGGGCTCGACTCGCTCGACCCCATGGGCAACGGCTCGCTGGTCCACAGCGGCGACAACCAGACCGGTCACGGGGACGGCGACGACGAGACGATCACCGTCGAGTTCGCCCGTATCCCGTCCCACATCACGTCGATCGTGTTCGTCGCCGCCGCGTACAAGAAGGGCAGCTCCTTCCAGAAGGCGCGCAACATCAGCTTCAAGGTCTACGACGCGACCGGCGGCAGCTCCCAGCAGGTCGCCGACATCTGGCCCAGCCTGCTGACGCAGGACAACGGCTGCGCGGTGGCCAAGGCGATGCGGGTCGGCAGCGCGTGGAAGCTCGAAGTGATCAACGTGACGGGGAAGGTCAAGCAGGGCGACGAGCACGCCCTGATGCGTTTCGCGATCAGCAAGTAGGCGGCGCGGGCCGTGGTGGGAAAGCGGACGGGGGGCGGGGGCGCGGCCGTGTTCCCGGCCCCCCGTCACGCCCGACCGCTGTGCCGCACTCCCGCGGCTCGTTCGGGCAACGGGCCGTGCCCGGCTGCTGTTTCACCCTCGTCGTCCAGTGGACTAGGTTGGGGGTATGACTGCCGGGACGGCCTCGCGCCACACACGGATCGGTGACCCGGTGCTCCGCTGAGCGCCGTACGGGCCGCGGGCCCGCTGTCCGGTCGAGGGCCGCGCGCTGTCGCGCGGGCGCCGCCTCCTTCGCGTTGATGACGAGCTCGGCACATCGACGACGACAGGAGATCCCATGCCCACCAGGACGCTGCTGATTCCCACCGCGGACGGCCAGGCCGACGCGTTCGCCGCCTTTCCCGACGACGGCGAGCGGCACCCGGCGGTGCTGATGTACCCCGACGCCTTCGGCCTGCGGCCCGGACTGCGGGAGATGGCCCGCGAACTGGCCGGGCACGGCTACTACGTGCTCGTGCCCAACTTCTACTACCGGCAGGGCCCCGCACCGGTGGTCGAACTCCCCGAATACATCGGGAAGGAGAGCCGGCCGGCGCTCTTCGCCCAGCTGATGCCCCTGCTGGAAGAGCACGTCACCACCGAACGCTCCCTGCGCGACGCCGACGCCTACCTCACGTTCCTCGCCGCCCAGCCCGAGGTCGGCGCGGGACCGGTCGCCGTGACCGGCTACTGCATCGGCTCCCTCCTGGCGCTGCGCACCGCGGCGGCCCACCCGGACCGGGTGGCCGCCGTCGCCGGTTTCCACCCCGGCTTCCTGGTCACCGACGCGCCGGACAGCCCGCACCGCCTGGTGCCGACGCTCGCCGCCGAGGTCCATCTCGGCATCGCCGAGGGCGACATGACACCCGAGATCGCCGGTGAGCTGTACGAGGCCCTGGACGCCGCGGGGGCCGGCGACACCTGCGAGGTCTACCCCGGCACCGTCCACGGCTTCACCATGTCCGACACCGACGCCTTCAGCCCCTCCGGTGCGAAGCGCCACTGGGACCGCCTGCTCTCCCTCCTGGAGCGCACCCTGACCCACGCCTGAGCTCACGCCGCCGCGGGCGGATCGAGGCGGCCGCGGCGGAGTTCGGCCGGGCGCCGGTCACGGCCCGGCCCCCACGTCGAGGCGTGGGGGCTCGGGCCACTCCTGGGACTGGCCGAGGCCGACGATGCTGCCGAGACCTTCCCCGTACGTCCGGCCCGGCTCCGTGCCGGTGAGGAACCAGCACTCGAAGTGGTCGTCGAGGACGCCCAGCGCGCCGGTCAGGAAGACGGTGAACAGCGGGTCCTCCGCGATCCCCAGGCCGTGCAGCGCGGCGACCCGCGGCGCGTCGCCCACGACGAGCCGGGCGCGGGCCCTCCGGCCGACGGCGACGTCGGCCCGGCCGTCGAGGTAGACGGAGGACTTCATCAGCATCCCGCGGAACGCGCAGTAGTTGACGGCGCCCACCCGCAGCGGCAGCGCCGTCGCCGGCGGGCGGGCGATCTCGATGTACATCCCGAGCCGGCCGTCGACCTCGTACTGGCTGGAGACCGCCGTGTCCCCGACCTTGAAGTCCAGGCTCGCCCGGTGCTTCGGCATCCCCCAGATGCCCTTTCCGCCCTTGACGGAGACCTCGCTGCTCACCGGCAGGTCCACGACGTACTGCCCGGTGCGGAACGCACCGCGCAGCAGCCCCGGCAGCAGCGGCGGGGCGGGGCGCGGCCCGTGCGTGCAGGCGATCGCGATGGAGAACTCGATGTACCGCCCGATGTCCGTCCGCAGGTAGTCGACGACCGTGACGAGCAGCAGCCCCTTCCCGCCGGGGAGCGCCAGCGGGTGCAGTTCGTCGCCGGGCAGCAGCCGGGCGGCCGCCGCGCGGTCGACGGTGAAGCCGGCCATCAGGGCCGGCGTGTCGACCGAGTCCACGGGCAGCACGAACGGGATGTCGTCGACCAGGGCGTGCCGGCCGGCGAGCCGGCGCTGCCGCCGCGGCACCCGGGAGGGCACGGCCGAGAGCACCGGCCGGGCCAGGCGCAGAATCCCGTTCATACGGTTCATCGGGCGAGCTCCTCGAGGATCAGGGGGTACGTGTCGGTCGCCGCGTCACGGCCCAGGAACACGTCGAGGTGGCCGTAGCCGGGCAGCAGGTGCAGGCGGTCGTCGCGGCCGGGGCGGTGCCGGCTCAGGAAGTCGTAGGTGCGCTCCTGGCTCTCCGCGAGGAAGCAGCGGTTGTCCTCGCCGGCGAAGAGCGCGATCCGCGCGTCGGTCCGCGGCGCGCGGTCGGCGAAGGCCGGCGGCAGCGATTCGATGCCCTCGGTGGAGACCAGTTGCCCGGCCCGGATGCACCGGTTCATCTGGGCGAAGAAGGTCATCGGCACCTCGGCGAACTCGCCGCGGATCCAGTCGTGTGTGGCCTCGTCCAGGTTGGCGTGGGACCACAGGGCCGGCCAGCCGGCGCCGTACGTGAAACTGACCATGCGGCACACCGAGTTCCGGCACTCCGGATGGGTGGCGCGGACGAACGCCACGATCAGTCGGGACAGCGGGCCCGCCGGCCGGTCGCCCCAGGCCGGCGAGACGGCGGGCAGGAAGCGGCTCATCAGCGGCGCCAGCCGGGAGATCTTGAACACCGAGAGCCGGGGCACGACCGGGTGCAGCGACACCGCGTTGCTGACCACCGTCTCCACCTGGGGGAGCAGCCCGGCGGACAGCGCCATCATGAAGGACGTCGATCCCTGGCAGTGCACCACGGCCCTGAGCCGGTCCGCGCCCGTTGCCTCCAGGACGTGCGCCACCGCCGCCGGATGGTCGTACGCCGCCGCCTGGTCCAGCGTCCACGGCACCGGGTCCAGGTCGATCGACGCGCGCCAGTTCAGCAGCCACACGTCCCAGCCGTCGTCGATCAGGGCATCGACGAAGGTGCGCCGCAGCGGCGGCCGGAACAGCTCGGCCCGCACCCCGGCGCCGTGCACGACGAGCACCGGGCCGCGGGTGGACGGGCGGCGGCCCCGGACGTGGACGAGGGTCAGCGGCCGTCCGTCGAGCGCGGTCAGCGGCCGCACCTCGGTGACGTGATCGCGACGGGGCGGCGGCTCGTCCGCCGGGCCGTCGGTCGGCCGGGGCGGCGGGCTCGGTTCGGGTGTGGCGGTCATGGCGGTCACGCTCCCCGGGAGATCACGACGGGGTCCTCGATCAGGCGTACGGCCGGCGGGACGGCGGGCACCGGCCGCTTCCCGCCGTTCGGGGCCTCGCGCAGCTCCCAGTCGCGGCACACGGTGTCGAGGGCCAGCGGATAGAGGGTCAGGTCGCCGCCCGGTGCGATGCGCAGCCGCAGGAAGCCCTTGTGGTCCTCGACGGACTGACCGGACATCTGCCAGTCCGCGGCCTCGCCGCCCGTCGCGGAGAGCACCCACAGCGCGAACACCCCCGAGCCGAGCACCGCGCCCAGGACGGCCGCGACCGCCAGGCACACGAACAGCACCGCCCACCCGTCCCAGGACGCCGGGAACGGCAGGGAGACCGCCACGGCCAGCGCGACCAGCGCCACCAGGGCCTGACCGAGCGCCGCGACCGCCGGGCCCGACGGCGGCGCTGCCCGCCGCCGGCGCAGCAGCCGGTTGAGGAACCCGAGCGCCAGGAGCCCGGCGGCCACGGCCAGGCACACCGCGCCGAAGCCCCAGAAGTCGCCGAGACCGGCCCTGCGCACGGCGTCGACCGGCCGCAGCACCCCCCGCGACAGCGCGAACAGAAAGCTCGTCAGGAGGAAGAGCACCGCGTGCACGCCCGCGGCCAGCTTCGCGAAGCCGAGGTTGCGCCACGGCAGCCAGCGCCCCGACCACGGCACCGCGATGCGCCGGGCCAGCCGCCGGGACGCGGCCGCGTCCGGGTAGGTCCCGCCCATGCGGGCGTACGCCACCGGCGGAACGTCCTTGTCCCGCAGCCGCGAGCCGCGCGGCGGCAGGGGCAGCTCGGCGGGCAGCCGGTGGGTGGCCGCCAGGTAGGCGCCGCCGAGCCCGCAGGTCACCATCTGGCGCCGCCGCGGGTCCGGCGGCGGTGGCCCGGCGCCGGGCGGGTCGCCGGGCAGGCGTTCGGCGTAACGGGCGTAGTGGTGGCGGTCGCCGGTCAGCCACAGCCGGACCGAGGCGCCCGTCGGCACCGGCTTTCCGGTGTGCGGGTCGAGGCGGCTACGGACGAGGTTGCGGTCGAACCAGTGCAGGGCGTTGAAGGCGTCGACGTCCCGGTCGGCGCTCTTCAGCCAGGTCGGCTCGGCCGAGCAGATGATCACGCCGTCGCCCTCGCGCAGGTTCGCCGACAGGTGTTCCTCGAAGTAGCGCAGCTGCGGGTCGTCGAAGTACGAGCCCAGCTGGCTGTCCAGGCCGACCAGCCACCAGCGTTCCGGCAGCCGGACGCAGAAGTAGCTGCGGGCCTGCCGGGTCTGCCAGGCGCCGATCGGCCGGGTCTGCGTGAACATCCGCAGGAACGCGGTCAGCCCGTCGTACCAGTCGTGGTTCCCGGGCAGCGCGACCATCAGCGGCGGGTCGGCCGCCTCGGGCAGGGCGGGCAGGGCGGCCCGGTAGGGGCCCTTCATGCGGTCCTCGTATCCGGTGGCCGACGCCGTCGGGTAGACCTCGTCGCCGCCCAGGACCAGCAGCGAGCCGCGGGGGAGCCGGAGCGGCGCGGTGCCGGGCGCCGGGGACGCGGCCCCGGGCGCGGCGGTGGCGACGCCGAGCTCCTCCGCGGCGACGGCGAAGGCGACCGAGGCCGTCGCGTCGAAGCCGTCGCCGAGGTCGGCCACGTAGTCGATCCACAGCTCCCGCGCGTCCGGCCGCCCGAGCGGGGCCGCGAGGAGGTCCGCCTCCAGCACCTTCTGGAACTCCCGCTTGTCCGCGTAGCCGGCGAACACGTCCGCGAGGACGACCTTGACCGCGGTACGGGCCAGCTCGCCGGGGGCCAGCCAGCGCACCTGGTCCTGCGGTGTGAAGCCGAGTTCGTCGGCGTGCCGGCGCAGCTCGCGGGTCTTCACCGGCGCTCCCCGTCCGGGGCGACGCGGGAGCCGTACACGTCCCACAACTCGCCCAGGAACAGGCGTCCGAAGCTCGTGAGCGCCCGCGCGGGATGCGGCCCGGAGGCGCGGAACGAGGTCAGCTGCCGGGCGAAGTCGGCGGGCAGGATGACGATGACGCCGGCCGCGAGGACGGGCGCCCGGGCGTCCTCGCCCTCCGGAACGTGGCCGGCGAGCATCCGGACGTACAGGGTCGAGGTGTCGCTCCACACGTCGAGGCCCGGGTCGTCGTGGACGTCCTTGTGCCCGACGAGCGTGAGCGGACTTCCGCCGGGGTCGCGCAGGTGGAGCCGGTAGAGCATCCGGCGCCGGGACGGGTCGCCGTCACGGGTGAACAGGTTGAACCAGCCGGCCTCGACGGGCAGCCGGCCACCGAGCACGTCGCACTCGACGTGGCCGGCCGCGCCCGCCTGGTGGCGCGGGTCCGCCACGAACCGGTCGACGTCGTCCGCGGTGATCGTGAGCCGGAACATCAGGCGCTGGCCGCGCGCCCGGCCGAGCGCCCGCCCCTCCTCGGGGTCGGTGACGTCGAGCGCGACATAGCCCTTCATCTCCTCGGTGAAGGAGAGGCTGGTGGGCCGCTCGCCGTCCACCGCCGAGGCGATGGCGGCGGTCGCGGTCGTGGGCTCGGGGCTCGTCGCGGCGGCGTGCGGCGGGCGGGGCTGCTCCAGGATCCGGGTGCAGGCGCGGTCGGCACAGGCGGCGATGGTGAGCGACGGGTTGGCGCCCACCGGGCCGGGCAGGGCGGCGCCGTCGAGCACGTACAGGCCCGGGTGGCCGAACACCTCGCCGTAGGCGTCGCAGACCCCTTCGGCCGGGTGCCGGCCCATCGGTGCGCCGCCCAGCGGGTGCACGGTGATCACCCGGCGGCTCCACCACAGCGGGTTGTCGTGGAACTCGCCGCCGAGCGCCCCGGCCACGTCGGCCATGGTGCGCCGCACCCGCTCGAAGTAGGCGCGCGAGGTGAGGGTCGTCCAGTCGACGTCGAGGTAGCCGCGGCGCAGGCTCATCCGGCCGTCGGGGACGTCCCGCCCCATGCCCAGCAGCGGCAGCGAGGAGCCGGAGAAGACGGCGGGCCCGAGGAGCAGCGCGAGCGCGGCGCTGATGTTGCTCCGCGGTCCGCCGCCGAGCCGGGAGCGCAGCCGCTGCAGGACGAACCGTGCGGTGCGGCGCAGGTCGCCGGGGACCTGCGCGGCCTCGGCGAGCCAGTCCACGAAGGCCGGGTAGCCGGCGTCCTCGACGTAGTAGCCGCGGCCGGTCGAGCCGTCGTCGTCGAGTGCGTCGCCCACGCGGATGGCGCTGGTGATGACCGGTCCCGTGCTGCTCGCGAGCGTCCGCGGCCCGCTGCCCGCCGAGCCGCCGGTCGCCTTCAGGACCAGGCCGAGCAGGTCTCCGTTGCCGGAGAAGCGGTTGCCGAGGGCCGAACCGAGGCCGGGCAGCGCGGCACGGTTGCGCAGCAGCAGGAACGTCGAGCCGAACGCGCCGGCCGCGAGCACCAGGCGCCGGCAGCGGATGCGGTGCAGCGGCAGCCGTCCGGTGGGGGTGCGGTGACCTTCGCGGGCCGGGTCGTGGACCACGTACCGGACCTCGTACCCGCCGCCGGGGCGGGGCGCGAAGCCGCGTACCTCGCAGCGGGTGCGGATGTCGGCGCCGTGGTGGCGCGCGGCCGACAGGTAGGTGTGGTCCAGGGTGTTCTTGGCGCCGTAGTTGCAGCCGAGGTCGCACTCGCCGGTGAGCCGGCAGGTCTCGCGGGGCAGGCCGTGGAGGTTGCCGTACGCCGGCTCGGGCAGCGGCGCGCCGGGGACCGGGGCCCCGCCGTCCGCGGCGAAGGAGACGGCGAGCGGCGGCCGGGACACGTGCAGGCCCAGGCGGTCGGCGGCCTCCCGCATGGCCATGGTCTTCGGGGTGTCCCGGTACGGGTACGGCGTGGCGCCGAGCATCCGCTCGACCTCGGCGTAGTGCGGGTCGAGGTCCGCCCGGCTGATCGGCCAGTTCTCGTAACCACCGCCGGGCAGCGGCGACTCGTGGACGAACCACTTCTCGTCCTTGCGCAGCAGGACGTTGGCGTAGATGAGCGAGCCCCCGCCGAGGCCGCTGGAGACCACTCCTTCGAGCCCGCGGAAGGACCAGATGTCGAACAGTCCGTGCAGGCCCTCGCTGGGGTCCCAGAAGTTGCGGGCCATGGCCGCGGGAGTCCGGGCGAAACTGCCGGGCGGATACGGCTTGCCGCGCTCGAGCACGACGACGGACTGCCCGCCGGCGGCGAGCCGGTACGCGGCGACGGAACCGCCGAAGCCGGAACCGACCACGACGACGTCGGCCTCGTCGTCGGCTGTGCGTGCGCGGCGGCGCCGTTCGTGCGTCATCGGCGATCCCCTTACGGGCCCCCTACGGGCGACAGCGGGCATCCTGTCCTGGACCGGACGCTAGTGTCCGTCGCGCAACGGCACCAAGCGGACGGTGCGTCCGGGCGAAGCCAGGGGCCGGAGGCGCCCGTCCGGGCCGGTCGCGGTGCCCGCCGCCGTCCTGGTGTCGCCCTGTGGTCTCACTGGGGGCCATCAGCATCCAGCGGATGCCGGGCGCGCCACCGCGCGTACGCGGGGGCGGCGGCGCACGTCTCCTCGTAACCGGCGGTGAGCCGGCGCAGGATGGCGTCGCCGTGGCGCGCGAGCGGGCCGTCGCGGTGCCAGGCCAGCACGTGGCGGTACCAGAGCGGGCTTCCGGCCAGGGGGCGTACGGCGGTGCCCGGGACCTCGGCGAAGGTGGCCTGGCAGAGGCTGACCGCCAGACCCGCGCGGACCAGTTCGATCAGCGGGCGTCCCTCCGCCTCGTAAGGGGAGTACGGCTGCGCTCCGGTGCCGGGGTACGGGCGCGCCCCGGCAGGGGAGTCCGGGCGCCGCTCGGCCGCCGCGCACTCGGACGACCAGTACTCGCGGGTCCCGTCGCCGTCCGGCCGGGGCACCGCCCAGTCCTCGTCCAGGAGCGCGGCGAGCGGGACCTCGTCGAGGCGGGCCAGCGGATGAGCGGCCGGCAGCAGGGCGAAGACCGGTTCGGTGGCGAGGGGGTGGAGCACCACGCCGTCGCGGGGTGGCAGCCGCCGGCCGGGGTGGTCGCCGAGGATCGCCGCCTCCAGCCGGTCGGCCGCCAGCTCGTCGAGCAGCGTGACGGGGGAGTGCTGACAGCGCGCCGTCACCTCGGCCTCCGGCAGCAGCGCCTTGACGGCCAGGACCAGTCGGCCGAGCAGGGGCGCGCCGACCGAGCCGATGCGGATCCGGTCGCAGGCCGACATCCGGCGGGCCATCCGGGCGGTGTCGGCGATCAGGCCGTCGATGCCGGGGAGGACGGCGCGGGCCCGGTCGAGGACCAGCTCCCCGAAGGGCGTGGCGACGACCCCGGCCCGCCCCCGGTCGAACAGCACCCCGCCCAGCATGGCCTCGATGCGGCGCAGTTGGGCGCTGAGCCCGGGCTGGGTCGTCCCGAGAGCGGCGGCGGCGCGGGTGAGGCTGCGCGCCTCGGCGATCGCGCACAGCACGCGCAGATGGCGTACCTCCAGGTCCATGCGCGGATGTTATGGACCGGCGACAGCTTCCGGACACCCTCCCGCCCCTTCAAGCTATGTGAAATGTCACACGGCATACATCGCATGCGTCAACTGCGCATGCGTCAACTCGAAGAGAGGGACGGTCGCTTGAGAACACGTCTTCCCCGACGCGCCGCGCTCTGGGCACCCCTGCTCGCCACTCTGCTGCTGGTCCTGGCCGGCCTCCACCCGGCCCGCGCCGCCGCCACCACGGCCGACCCGGCCTCCGCCTGCGCCCTGCGCGGCACCACCGGCTGGACGGACGAGGGGCACGACACCGACTGGTCCGTCTTCCAGCGCCCCGCCGGGACCGTCCGGGTCGGCATGATCTTCGTCGACTTCCCCGACGCGCCGGCCACCGAAGCCCCCGCCGACGACGCGGCCCAGATCACACCGGGCGCCGACTGGCTGTGGAACGCCTCCTACGGAAAGGTCTGGCTCGCCATCAGCCAGCACCGCCAGTGGGTGCGGATGCCGCACGCCTCCACCGACTACGGCTTCGCGCGCGGCCTGACCTACGAGGCCCACGAGGCGTACATCAGGGACGCGGTCACGGCGGCGGATCCGTACGTCGACTTCTCCCGCTACGACATGGTGTACGTCGTCCCGACCCGGAACGCCTCGGCGATCTCCTTCACGCCCACCTACATCCACGACCCGGGGACCGCCGGCGTCCGCGCCGACGGCACGCTGCTGAAGTGGGCCGTGACCTTCGGGCAGGACATGTGGCACTGGGGGCCCAAGCTGGTCGCGCACGAGACCGGCCACACCTTCGGACTGCCCGACCTCTACGCCTTCACCGGCACCGACGTCCACCGCTACGTCGCCGGCTGGGACGTGATGGGGCTCATCAGCGGGCCCGGCTCCCAGTACTTCGCCTGGCAGTCCTGGAAGCTCGGCTGGATCACGGACGGCCAGGTCGTGTGCCGGGCCTCGGCGGGCAGCGACACCGTGCACCTGACGGCGGTCGAGTACGGCAGCGGCACCAAGGCAGCGGTCGTCCGCACGGGCCCCACCACCGCGTACGTCGTCGAGTCGCGGCGCGCGGTCCAGGCCGACGGCGGCGTCTGCTCGACCGGCGCGCTGGTCTACAAGGTCGACACCTCCGTCCAGACCGGCCAGGGCCCCGTGCAGGTCGTCGACGCGAAGCCGGACGCCACCCCGGCGGCCGGCTGCCGGCCGCTGGACGACGCTCCCTTCTGGACCGGCCAGTCCTTCACCGACGCGACGGCCGGAGTGCGTATCGAGGTGCTCGGCGCCGACGGGTACGGGGAGACCGTCCGCGTCACCAAGTGGTAGACGAGCAGGCACGGTCGTGGGGCGGGGGGGCGCCCGGCCCGCGGCGGCGGCGCGCCCGACACGGGGTCTCCCCCCCCGCCCCGCCCCGCCCCCCGCTGGTGGGCGGGGTGGTGGGGCGCG